>DAIAZB010000331.1 GCA_027443745.1 Thiomonas sp.
GCGGCGGCACGCGCGGCTTTGGGCATTGCTGCAGGCGCAGTTGGGCGAGCCGCGCATCGACATCGTCATGCGCCCCATGGGCAGCCCGTCGCAGCCCATCCACGAAATCGCGCGCCTCACCGGAGTGCCGCTGGCGTGAGCGCCCTGTTCGCCCAGCAGCAGGCTCTGCTGCAGCAGCAACTGCAGGTGCTGGCGCGTATCGAGTCAGGCCTGCGTTACTCGCTGGAACGCCTGCCCGAGCCGCTCGCACCAGGCGATCTCGGCAAGGCCGAGGTGCTTGAGCGCCTGGCGTCCATCAACGACCGCTACACCAAGCTGCAGGACCAGCTCTCTGCCGCCCTGCGGCACGCACATGCGATGATCGGCGAGCGCTATCGCGGCTTCGCGGACGTGATCGACTGGGCGGTGCGGCTGGACTTGATTGCGCAGGCCGAGGTGTGGATGGAACTGCGCGCTCTACGCAACCGCCTCACTCACGATTACGACCTCGAGGCTGCTTCCATGCCCGAGGTGCTGCAGGCCATTCGCGAGGCCACCGAAATTCTGGCCGGCGTGATCCTGCGCTTGCACAGCCTCGGCCGACAGCTGGGCCTGTTGCCCGCAAACTCGCTTGCGCCGTGAATCCGAGTCCGCCCATGCGCCTCACGCCCCACCCAGACGCCATCATCCGCGAGGCCGCGTGCGAGGTGTCGTCCCGACCGGCGCGTGCTTCCTCCCCGACGTCATCCCGGACGGCCCACCCCTTTTTCTTCTCGTCATCCCTGACGGCCCGTGTTTTTTCTTTGTCGTCATCCCGGACGGCCCGCAGGGCCGAGCCGGGATCCAGACAGGCGCCCCGCAAGGACCGCTGGATGACCAGTTTCGCTGTTGGTGAAGCGATTCCCGCCTGCGCGGGGATGACAGCCATAAATATGTCATCCCGGACGGCGCGCAGCGCCGAGCCGGGATCCAGCGCCATCCCCAGCGCCACCCCCATCCTGCCCACCACCCTCCCGGCGCCGAACGCGTTGACCCGAACCCAGCGCATGGCAACAGGCCGCGCAACGTCCGTGGGCATCTCCGTCTGACCATGGACCACCACGTCACCCGCCGCATCTTGCACGGCCTGGGCGCACGCGCATGAGTGGTCACTCATCGTTTTGGCGCAAGCCGCGGCTGCTGCGCCTGCTCGATGGGCGCGATGGCGCCAGCGCCGTGGCGCAGACGCTGGCGACCAACGTCACAATGCAAGTGCTCAACATCGGCACCGGCATCCTCAGCGCGCGCCTGCTGCACCCGGTCGGTCGCGGCGAGTTCGCGGCCATCCTGCTGGCACCGCAATTTCTGGCCGGCATGTTCACGCTGGGACTGCCGGCAGGTGTGGTGTACCTGGCCAAGCGCGAGCCGGAGCACGCTACGGCCTATGTCGGCATCAGCCTGCTCATCAGCACGGTGCTTGGGCTGACGGTGGCCGCCGTGGCAACCCCCTTGTTGCCATACTGGCTAAACGAATATTCGCCCGGAGTAGTGCGTTTTGCGCAATGGGCTGTATGGCTGATCCCGCTGGGTGTTGCCAGCCACACGCTCAATTCGGTGTTGCTGATCCATGGCCAGTACGGGCGCTACAACTTCATTCGACTCAGCCAGCCGGCGCTCACCCTGCTGGGTTTCGTCGTCATGGTGGTCTGGGGCCGGTTCAATCCCTACATGGCTGTCGTCATCTCGCTGGGAGCCAGCACCCTGCTGTTTGCGGTCAATGCGTTCTGGGTAACCCGTTTCCTGCCGCCGCGTCTGACCCCATTCATCGCCACAACCCGCAAGCTGCTGCATTACGCATCGCGCGCCTGGAGTATCGACCTGACCGGCACGCTGGCCAGCCAGGTCGATCGGGTGCTGGTGGTCGCGCTGCTGGTCCCCGCCGATCTGGGCTTGTATGTCGTGGCGCAGAGCGCGGGTCGTCTGATCCAGTTAGTGCCCAACAGCCTGTTGCCCGTACTGTTCCCGCGGGCGTCGGGCCGAGCAGTGCACGAGGTAGTCGATCTGACCGGTTTTTCAGCGCGCGCCTCGCTACTGATCATGCTGCTTGTCGTGCTGCCGTTGATGCTGCTTGCGCACCCGCTCCTGAGGTGGGTCTATGGCCATGCGTTCGCCGGCGCGGCAACGGTGATGCGCCTGCTGATCATCGAAGCCGTGCTGGTCGGCATCAACGGGGTGCTGACGCAGGCGTTCATGGCGCTCGGTCGCCCCGGACTGGTGGGCTTCATCCAGGGCACCAGCCTGCCGGTTACGCTGCTGTTGCTCTGGCTGATGGTCCCGCGCTGGGGTCTGGCGGGCGCCGGCATGGCTCTGGTCATTGCTGCGCTGGCCCGACTGGCGTTCACCCAGGTTTGCTTCCGCGTTGTGCTGGGCACGCCGCCGCCGAAGCTCTGGCCGCGTTTGGCCGACGTGCTCCGGGTGCTGCACAGCCTGCGCAGCGTGCACGCGCGGTCGGCCGCAGGGAGGATCTGAAAAATGCGCATCGGCCACTACAGCAACGCAGCGGCTTTGCCTGGTGGCACAGCCACCTATGTACTGACGCTGCTCAAGGCGCGGCAGGCACATGGCCACGATGTGGTTCTCTATCTGAAAGAGCCCCCGAGGCATTCGCAGACCTGGGATTGCCTGTGCGCGCGGTGCGCGACGAAGCTGAGTTGTATGCGCACGCTCAGCGCGACCGGGTGGACTGCCTGCACCTGCACGAAAACGTCGATTCACTGCCGACAGCACGGTTGCCCTTGCGTCAAGCGCCTTGTCTACCACACGAAACAGCGCAGACCCAAAGGGTGGCGCACTTTGCGGCATATTTTATGAGCCCGCAGGACTGGTGTTCCGCATCGAATCCGTATTAATCGCGTTGATTAAAACATCGCAGAATAAGAGGTCACATTAATAATATGCATAATCTTGACTCGTGGAGACGACATGCAGCGGAACTTGCTGCAGGAACTTCTGATTCAATCATCAAGAACTTGGTTCTCGCTATTCTCAAAAAGAATGAGATTTTCGACGGCAAGCTTCTGGATTTCGGGGCGGGCCAAGGTGAACTACTTAGTATGCTGTCCAGTAACTCTCAAATGCAATTCGATAGGCTGGCGGGTGCCGATCTCATACCAAAACCACTTTCTCTTGACGACTCAATCGACTGGTTCCAGTTTGACCTGAATGACGTAAGTGCCGATGCTCTGGACGGACAATTTGATGTGGTCATCTGTTCTGAAGTGATAGAACATCTCGAAAACCCGAGAAATGTTTTTCGATTGCTTTCCGATATCACACGACCAGGCGGTCATCTGATACTTACCATGCCCCATCAAGAATCACTGCGCTCGTTGTTGTCGCTGGTCTTCAAACGCCACTTTGTTGCTTTTTATGGCACATGTTATCCTGCTCACATCACTGCATTGCTGGAAATCGACCTGATCAGACTGTGCCGTGAAACTGATTTTGCCGATCCTGTTTTTTATTACACTGATTACGGAGCCGTCCCGAAATTGACGCGACTAACTTGGCAACAATTAAGCTACGGCATGTTGAAAGGTCGGCTATTCTCCGACAACTTGGCCATGATTACCTTACGCCTTCCTGATTAGGGCTATTCTTCAGCCATGGAAATTTTCCAAAGAATGAATAAACCTGAATATTTTTATAGGCCCAGTCAAATATGGCGCAGAGTGGTTCGTAAAATGTCCGTGCCACGTGATGTTGAACGGGTAAGACTTCCTTGGGGGCTTCCTATATCGATCATCCCTAAAGAGACGATTGGTTCCTGTATCTGGCGCGCAGGTGTTTATGATCTTTGTGTGAGCGAATGCCTGTGGAGGCTGTGCGATCCCGGTGAAGTGGCTCTGGATATCGGCGCAAATATTGGCCATATGACAAGCATCATGGCATTACGCCTGGGTAGTAATGGGAAGCTTATTTCACTCGAACCACACCCCGTATTGTTTGGTGAGCTTTCACATAATTGTTCTCTTTGGCGTAGTATTACTAGTGTGGCAGAAATAGAACTGTATAAGAAGGCAGCTTCTGATCAGACAGGCTATGCTAAGCTTCACATCCCAGGTTGCTTTGACACGAACAGGGGGGTGGCATCACTCGAGCCATTTGAGAAAGATATATCCTGTACCTATGAAGTGCCCCTAACAACCTTGGAAGAATTGGCATTGACGATAGTAAATAGAAAGATAGGAGTGGTAAAAATTGATGTTGAAGGTCATGAGTTGAGCACACTGACGGGGGGGGTATGGAATTATTTAAATCTGGTGCGATTCGGGACGTTGTTTTTGAAGAACATGGGATCCCGCCGACCCCGGTAACAAAATGGCTAGAACAATGGGGATACCAAATATTCTATTTGAATGCGGGCATTTTTGGTCCCCGGGTAATACACATTGGATGTGTCCGGAACATCTCCCACTCTCCGTGGGAGGCACCCAGCTACCTCGCCACTAACGACCCACATCGCGCAGTGCAGCGGCTTCAGCGTAGGGGATACGAGGTTCTTGGTAAAGCCAAGAAGTTGCTAACTGCGTGAAAATCCTTTTTTCCTCCCATACGTTTTATCCGAACCTTGGCGGCTTGGAGAGCGTTGGATTGCTCCTGGCGCATGAATTTGCGGCCGCTGGGCACGAGGTCGTAGTGGTTACGCAAACGCCTACGGACGGGAACGAGCCAGATTTCCCCTTCAGCGTGGTGCGCCGCCCAGATGCCAGATCCCTGCTCCGCCTTACCGCTTGGGCCGATGTGGTCTATCATCACAACATCAGCTTGCAGACAGCCTGGCCCTTAATCCTGGTACGCAGGCCTTGGGTGGTGTCCCACCATGACTGGTTGCCGCGAGGCTTTAACGCATTGGGCGTTAAGGGGGCACTCAAAAGAATAGTTCTGCGCGGCGCCACCGGCATAGCCGTCAGTCAGGCGGTTGCCGCAGACTATACGACGCCATGCACAGTGATTCCGAATCCTTATGATGACAAGATCTTTCGGCTAATATCTTGGGTTGCCCGCGAAGGGGACTTGGCGTTTGTCGGGCGCTTCGTTTCTGATAAGGGATTGCCGGTCTTGCTACAGGCGCTGCGCCATCTGGCGCCACGTGGCCTACAACCGAATCTGACCGTCATTGGCGGAGGTCCGGAGGATAAAACATGGCGGCAACTGGCACTGGACCTCGGGCTTGCGGAGCAGGTTAGCTTTGTTGGTCCAAAACGAGGTGAAGATCTGGCAGCACTGCTCAATGGCCATCGTGTATTAGTGGTACCCTCTTTGTGGAATGAACCGTTCGGCGTCGTCGCCCTAGAAGGGTTGGCGTGCGGGTGTGTGGTCGTCGGTTCCGAAGGTGGGGGCTTGAAGGAAGCCATCGGGGCGGCTGGCCTCACCTTTCCCAACGGCGATGCTCCTACTTTGGCCCAATGTTTGGAAAGAGTGTTATCCGATCAGAAAATTGTCGCGGATTGTCTGGCGGCGGTGCCAGAGCACCTCAACCTGCATCGGCCATCCGGTGTGGCACAGCGGTATTTGTCCGTACTATCCGAGGCCATCCAAGTTTTTAGGGGAGGTTAAGCATGGTCGTGCTATTATGGTAATCGTATTCGATGTGATCGAGCATTTCACCAAATCCGAGTTGATTCCGCTGGTGGACGAGGTGCAGCGTGTGCTCAAGCCCGGCGGCCGCTGGGTGATCCATGTGCCCAATGGCGAATCGCCGTTCGGCAATCGCGTACGGTTTGGCGACTACACTCACGAGCAGGCCTTTACGCGCACTTCGCTGGGACAGTTGCTGGTCGCAAGTGGCTTTTCGCGGGTCGAGGCCTACGAAGACCGACCGATCGCGCATGGCTTCATAAGCACGGTACGTGCAGCACTGTGGTGGCTACTTCGCGCGGTGTTGCTGTTTTACACCGCCGTGGAAACGGGCACTTCAGATCGGCGTGCGGTATTCTTGCAGAATCTGTTGGCGGCGGCTCACAAATGACGACTAGCTATAATTCGGTTCGCGCTGGACTGGTGCAGCCCGCCAGGAGAGACGGGGCAACAGGATTATTGCGCACGAAACCCGTGGAGGATGGACAGCGGGCAACTGGTTTGGCAGCACGGGTCGCGCTTGTCTTTTACTGGGCTGTGTTTCTGGATGGTGTCCTGCGGAAGTGGGTATTGCCTGAATACCAGAAGGTGCTTTTCTTTCTGCCGCTGCCAGTAGTTGCATATTTGTATTATAAAATGTTACGCAATGGCAGGTGGCCGCGCCATGCAATCTTGCAATTCACTATTTTGCTGGCGGTTTGCGCGTTGTTCATAGCTCCACTGCAGATAGTATTTGGGGGCTACTCTGGGAAGTATGCCTTGATCGCCGCCTATGGCTGGCTGAGTTACTTCTTCTATGTGCCGTTGAGTTTTATGCTTGGCGCCGAGCTGACCCGTTCCGAACTATCGCTTTTCATGCGGCATACCTTATGGATGGGCGTGTTGTCCGCACCACTGGTATTGCTTCAGTTTTTTTCAACACCAGGAGCAGTTATCAATGCGGGAGTTGCATTGCAGCAGAGTGACCAGTTCAGACAATTGGGCTCAGCATTGGGCCACATCCGCCCAGCCGGAACGTTTTCGAGTTCTCTCGGCCTGTGGATGTTTCTCGGTGCGCTTACCGTAGCCGTTGTTTACGGCTGGATAGACCGTTGGCGCAAACGCAAATTTTCACCACTCCTGGTGCTCGGCACCGGTTCATTGTTTACGATGCTTGCAGTCAGCGGTAGCAGAGGTGCCTTGCTCCAATGCGCGCTGGTTTTAGCGGGGACGTTGCTCGCTGGCTTCTTGTCTGGCCATCGACGCATAGCATTGCGCGCAAGCCTCATCATCTTTTTTGTTACTGGTACTTCTGCAATCTTATGGCCCATATTATTTCCAAGCGGATTCAAAACCTTCATGACAAGATGGAGCGGAGCCGCCAGAACTAGTACCTTCACATTTGGCGTCATTGGGCGTGCGTTTTATGCTTTATATGGTTGGGTCCATTACCTGAATACGCCGTTTTTGGGATACTTGCTTGGAATCGGGACTAATGCGGCGGCACGTTTACCATGGGTGCACATGCCACAGGCCGCCTATCATTGGACAGGTTTTGGGATTTGGGCACGCGAAAGCGGCTGGGCAGTACACTTGGTCGATCTCGGGCTGTTGGTGGGTTCTGGGTATATCGTTTTCAGAATCTGGTTCACGATATGGTTGGCTCGACGGTGCTGGGTCAGCGCCAGTAAGTATGGCAATATTCTTCCGGCCGTTTTGTTCAGCTTTGCAGGCGAACTGATTTTGATGGGGCAGGTCACGGTCCAGGGTGACGTTGGGAGCTTTACATGGATTTTCCTTGGATTGACACTGGCAGCAGCAAAGCTCAGCAAAACCGGGCCCGATACTGAATAATCACATCCTGATTTTTATATGTAACTCTGGGCGGTTATTTTTCTCCGGCCTCCCCGGCATTTCGCTGCGCGGTTGGCTGCAACTCATAGTTTTGTATGCGATTGTTTTTCGAGCCTCGCGTTTGGTTACAGACATGAGGCGGTGATTGCCGTGAGAGATGAAGAGTCCATACTCATTTATCGTCTAGGCTCGCTCGGTGACACCATCGTCGTTCAAGGTGGTGCCATTGGTGCTGGTGATGTGGATCAGTCGTTTCCGCTGGGGCAAGTCCCAATCCATTTTTGCGGGCAGTCATAACACCATTCAATTATTGAGTGACAAATGATCTTGGTCATCAACACATCGTTCCCCGAATTGAATCACCTAGCCGCAGGCTTGGCTGCGCAGGGCTTGTTATCTTGTTATGTTCGCCCATATGCCAATATGGGGCGTGCAATGGAGCGTACGCTGGCGAGTGCCCCGGGAATGGGTTGGGCGTATGCGCAAACCTTTGGACGACGCGTGATGCCTGCTCCCTTGGCCAGTGAGCATATGCAACAGACAGCGCTGGGCTGGGATTTTGCGATGGCGATACATGCACGGCTTCCATATAAAACGATGCAGCACAGGCAAACACGTATCCGTTTGATGCAACGCTGGGCAAAGGCAATCGCCGTCGCGGGCGCGCAAGCGCTGCGTGATGAGCGCATGGTCGTTGCCAGTTGGGGCTGCGCCGAGCCCGCGTTCCGGATCGCCAAGGCGTGTGGCGCAGTCTGTGTGCTGAATTATTCGCTGGCGCACCATGCTTTCACGCACCGCTATTTGCAGGAAGAGGCTGCGCGCGAACCGGCATTTGCCCCCACCCTCAACAGCCATGACTTTCCTGTTTGGCAGCTTGCCCAGTTGGATCGCGAAATTGCGTTGGCCGACCACATCCTGGTCGGCTCCAGTTTCGCCCGCGATACCTTTATTGCCGAAGGCGTTCCGGCTGCAAAGCTTGAAGTGATCCCCTATGGCGTGGACACGTCCCTGTTCCATCCCGGCGCGCGTAGAACGTCAGCGGGCGACAGCTTCAATATTATTTTTGCCGGGCAGCTCAGTCAGCGCAAGGGCCTGTCCTACCTGCTGAGAGCCTATGAGCAGATCCGCACGGCTAAAACTTCCTTGACCTTGGTGGGGCAGATGCAGGACGACGGCACCGCGTTGAACCCTTGGCGCCATCTGTTCAGGCATATCCCCTATGTCCCACGTGAAAAACTGGCCGAGCTGTTTCAGCAATCCGATGTATTCGTCTTTCCGACTTTGGTCGAGGGTATGGGGTTAGTGGTGGTCGAAGCCATGGCCAGCGGATTGCCGGTGGTTGCTACACCAAACGGTCCCGGTGACATTATTCGCGATGGGATTGATGGCTATCTCGTTGCCCCTCGGGATGTGGATGGATTAGCTGCCAGATTGCGCGAATTGCAGCAGGACTTGGCTTTGCGCACCAATTTGAGTGCCAGCGCGGCACAGCGAGCCCGGGATTACAATTGGGCTGCTTACCGGCGGGCAACGAGAGACAAATTGTCTGCTTGGATGAGGGCGGCGCGATGAAGGCGGGGCCGCGTGTTGTTTATTGGAACAACATCCCCTCGCCGTACATGGTCGAGCGCTTCAACGCAGTCGCGGACCGCGGCGCGTTCGAATTCGAGGCCTGGTTCAACGACCGTATCGAGTCGGATCGCAGTTGGAACGTGGACGAGTCGAGTTGGCGGTTCAGGTTTTTTTTCAGATAGAAAAGTCCTAATTAACCTTAGATGTGCTCGCCAGGATCGCTGCCTGTATGATTTGCTCCACGCCATATCGTGAAAACTCGATTGTTTCTATACTCGGACAAACACCCTCTGGAGTGCCTTTACGTCGGTCAGATTTCGCATCGCAAGGGCATTCGCGTGCTGCTGAATGCTGCACGGCGTTGCTGCGGGTTGCCGGTGCGCTTTCGCTTGATCGGGCCGATGGTCAGCGCCGAGGTGTTCGATGGAGGTCTGCCAGACAATGTGATCTACGAAGGACCGAACTTGCCGGGTGGCGTAGCGGAGGCGATGCGGCAGGCGGGTTTGTTCGTGCTGCCAACCCTTGAAGATTCTTTTGCGTTGGTTGTTTTCGAGGCAATGGCAACGGGTCTGCCGGTAGTGACGACAACCAATGCTGGTTCCGCTGAGCTGATCGAAGATGGCCAAGATGGCTTGATCGTTCCTGCAGGCGATGCGGCTGCCCTGACGGAAGCCATTCGTCGATTGCTGGAACAGCCGGAGCTGCGTCAGCAGTTGGGCGATGCGGCACGTGCGAAGGTGCAGCGTGCACATTCGTGGGATGCCTACGGCGCATCGGTTTTGCAGGCGATCGATGCGCGCCGCTTGCAGCCAGTGCAGCGCGGTGTGCAACTCCCATGACGTTGCATATATCGCAAGTCACGATGGTCGGCACCTTTCCACCGCCGCTGCACGGCATGGCTGCGGTAAATGCAGCAGTGCGTGATCGGTTGATGGCGGCCGATGCAAGGGTCCGTGTGATCAACACGGCTCCGGCCAGCCTCGATCGGGGAATGCTGGCGCGGCTTGGGCGGTTGCCGCGCGTCATGCTCGGGCTGGCACGGCTGGCCGGTAACCGGCATTTGCGAGGAACAGCGCTGTACATCGGTGCTTCCGGAGGCGTGGGGCAGGCCTACGACCTTGCCTTTCTGTTGCTGGCAAGGGCACGCGGCATGCGGGTGTTCGTACATCACCACAGTTTTGCCTATCTGCATGCGCGTCGCCGGCTTGCCTATGGGCTGGTGCGTGCTGCGGGGCGCCATGCGATCCACATCACGCAGTCCGAGGCGATGGCGGAACGCTTGCGCGCCCTTTATGGCGTGGCCGATGTCTCGGCAGTGTCCAATGCCGTGTTTCTGGTGGGTGCTGCCGAAGCCGTCCGTGTACAGCCAAGGACTGCGCTACGCGCGCTTGGCTTTCTGGGCAACATCGCTGTGGAAAAGGGCATCTTCGAGTTCCTCGATCTGATGGCTGCGCTTCGCCGGTCAGGGTTGCAATCGGCGGGGCGGATTGCGGGGCCGTTTCAGGACGCCGCGACCGAGGTACGAGTACGCCAACGCCTGCAGGATCTGCCGCATGTGGAATACGCCGGGGCCAGGTACGGTGCCGAGAAAGATGCTTTTTTCGACTCGATCGACACCCTGATCTCTCCGACTCTGTATGCCAACGAAACCGAGTCGCTGGTGATCCTCGAGGCCATGCAACACGCAGTGCCAGTGATCGCCTATGGTCGCGGCTGCATCCCGGAGCGGGTGACGCAGGAATGCGGTTGCGTGATTGCGCCCGGGCAGTCTTTTGTGCCTGCGGCGCTTGGGCAAATCGAGGCCTGGATGCGAGCGCCGGCGATGTTTCATGCGGCTTCGGTGGCGGCAGCGTCGCGTTTCGCGACCTTGCAACAGGCAAGCGCGCAGCGTTGGGCGATGTTGCAAGCGCAGATCATTGGAGCAGCTCCATGATCGCCAAGGCTGCAAAGCTGTTGCGCATTTTGCGCGCGGGCGATTGGCGCGCAGCGCTGCGACGCCATCGGGTGGCGGCGGGCGTAGAGCATGCGGTGGTTCTGCGCCAGCTTGATAGCTGCCGCGCGGTGGTGGACATTGGCGCCAACCGCGGTCAGTTTGCACTGGCGGTTCGCCACGTTTTTCCGGATGCGTACATCGACTCGTTCGAGCCGCTGCCCGGACCGGCGCAGCGCTTCCGTGCCGTGTTTGCCGGCGATCGGCAGGTGGCCCTGCATGAGGCCGCGATCGGTCCGCGGGCGGGGATCGCGGAGATGCATGTTTCGGCCCGCGACGACTCGTCCTCGCTGTTGCCCATCGGAGCGGAGCAGAACCGGTTGTTCCCCGGCACCGCGGAGGCCGGTACGCGCAAGATCCGCGTCGGGCGTCTGGCGGATTTCCTTCCGGCGGACGGGATCGTCGCGCCCGCACTGCTCAAGCTCGATGTGCAGGGGTTCGAGCTGACTGCACTGCAAGGCTGCGAGGATCTGCTCGACCGCTTCGAGTGGGTCTATGCGGAGTGCTCGTTCATCGAACTGTACGAGGGCCAGGCGCTTGCCGACGAGGTGATTGCGTGGCTGCGCGAGCGCGGGCTGCGACTGGTCGGCGTGTACAACATGGCCTGCGACCACGACGGTCGCGCCATCCAGGCCGACTTTCTGTTTGCCCGCCACGGCCTGGGGGCATGAGGATGCGGGCATGCGTGCGGGCCGGGCATGGGGTGTGTCGGCCGGGATGGCGTTTTGCTTTTGGTGTCATCCCCGGGCGCGCGCAACGCGAGCCGGGAAGCGCTTCACCAACAGCGAAGCTGGTCATCCAGTGGCACTTGCGCGACGCCCGTCTGGATCCCGGCTCGGCGCTGCGCGCCGTCCGGGATGACAACAAATGAGGGTGCCGACCGGGATGACGTCAAAAAGAAGGGCGCGCCGACCGGGATGATGGCAAGGGCAAGGAGCGCGCCGTCCGAGATGACGTCGAAAGAAGGGTGGGCTGGCCGGGATGACGTCGAAAGAAAGGAACGCGGCAGCGAGAGGGCGTTTTGCTTTTGGTGTCATCCCCGGGCGCGCGCAGCGCGAGCCGGGAAGCGCTTCACCAACAGCGAAGCTGGTCATCCAGTGGCACTTGCGCGACGCCCGTCTGGATCCCGGCTCGGCGCTTCGCGCCGTCCGGGATGACATCAAAAAGAGGGTATCCGGAATCCAGCGTGGAAAAGCGCAGCTTCGACCGTCCGATCAGGTCAACCGCCGCGCATCCTTGAGCAAGAGGATCAGTTGGCGCTCACGCAGAGGTGTGGGCTCAAATCCGAAGCGCCGATAGAATATCTCCGCGCTCTCGTCGATTGGATGGGTCAGTAGCGCTCTAATGCCAGCGTCTTCGGCGATCTTGAGCGTGCGACGAATTGCGTCCTGCAACATGCCGGTACCGAACCCGCGACCGTGGTAGGCCTTATCGACTGCGAGCCTGGCGAGAATGATCACCGGAATCGGATATTGTCCCATGCCGCGTCGGATTCGCTCTGGCGCTTCGAGTGTGTCGATCTGGCCCACAGTTAGACTGAAGTATCCGACCACGCGATCTGCATGGCAGACAACGAAGGTTCTCGCGGAACCACTTCCCTGTGCCTGACGCGCGAAGCGCTGCAGCCAGTCGTTCAGCGCGTGCTTGCCACAGTCGAATGAGTCCAGGTGGTGCTGTGCATCAAGCGGCACAGGAGCCGATAGGCTCACTGCGTCGCCCATGGCGGGCGCCGGGAGAACAGATCAATCAAGCCGGGATTATCGGATTCTGGCTGATCCAGCATATTCAACACCGCCTGGTACTGACTGCCGGAAACCATGAACAAGCGCTGGTCGAGCAACGCCTGCTCCGCGGCTTGGAAGGCCGCATCGAGAACAAAATCGGTCAACGACTTGTGTGTCACCTCAGCAGCGCGGCGCAGAACAGCTTCCTGCTCGGGCGTTGCGCGCAAGCCGAGTCGGGCTGATCGTGCAGTAGTGATCGCAGTAGGCACCGCATATCTCCTCGTGGTGTACAACAGACGCCATGTTAGTACATATGACGCAAGCCGTCCAGATCGACAAACTTCGGTTTCCACACTGGATTCCGGATACCCCAAAAAGAAGGGCGCGCCATCCGGGATGATGGCAAGAGAGCCGCAAGCCCGCAATCCGGGGCGAGCAGTGAGCTTTCGGATTGACGATGTGTAACCTGTGGATTACACTCCGCCCATGCTCACCATCCTGACGACCGTGACCTAATGACGTCTGGTTTGCGGCGCTGCGAGACCGTCAAGCGCAACTGCGGATCACCGCCCGGCTCAAGCGCGTGGAGCAAGGCAACCTGGGTGATGCGAAGTCGGTCGGGCATGGTGTGCGCGAGATGCGGCTGGATTTCGGACCGGGATACCGACTGTATTTCACTCAGCGCGGCCTTGAAATCATCGTCTTGCTGTGCGGCGGTGACAAAACCACGCAGGCCAGGGACATCAAGGCGGCACAGGCCATCGCCGCTGAACTGGGATCGGAGTAAGCCATGAGCAAAACCAAGCTGAGCACGTTGCGTCGTTGGGACGCTGCCGAGCATCTGAAGGATGACGCGGACTGCGCCTCTTACCTGCAAGCCATCATGGAAGAGGATGGCGCGGACGAAAAGCTGATCGCTGCTGCGCTGGGCGACATTGCCCGCGCGCGCGGCATGATGCAGGTGGCGCGTGACAGCGGTCTCGCCCGTGAGGCTCTGTATCGCGCGCTGTCCGCCGATGGCAACCCCAGTTTCGCCACGGTGCTGAAGGTGACCAGGGCGCTGGGGCTGAAGCTGACGGTGGCGTAGTGTGTTCATGGCTCCATCCTTTCAAAGACAGAAGCCTCTACATTTCCCGGGGCGTATATGGACTCCTCCCTCAGCGCAAGCTTTTTGATGGCGGGATCAACGCGAACGTATATTCGGCTTCAAGTTGGGAACACGCAACGCGAACCGGGGATCCAGTGGCACTTGCGGGGCGCCCGTCTGGATCCCGGCTCGGCGCTGCGCGCCGGCCGGGATGACGTCGAAAGAAAGGAACGCGGCATTACTTCGTTTCTGCTCACGCGAAAATCGGGGCAAGTCTTGCTAGCACTTCTTGCATGATCGATGCGGGCAAGGTGTCCACCTTGCGCGCATTGCGAGCGCCAAGATCGAGCACACGAGGCTGATCGCAGCGCCGAGATCTCCCCGCGAGATCTTTCGCTGCGCCCAGCAAAGGAGGGCGGGGGGAAGATTCTTCCGAATCGCCCGGATGCAGAGCAGCCAGGCTGCTAGGCCGCCAGTCGCACTTCGGGCCGCAGCCCCGCGCGTTCGGCGAGCCGCACCAGCAGATCGAGGCTGAAGCGCTCGATCTTGCCGCGCTTGATGTCGCTGATGCGTGCCTGGGTGGTCCCCAGCGTGGCTGCGGCTCGGGTCTGGGTGATGCCGCTTGCCCCGAGCCATGCTTGCAGGCCGCGCAGCAGGGTGGCGCGCATGGCAAGCTCCGCGGCCTGCTCCGCGGGGAACAGATCGTAGAACACGCCGCGCGCATCGCCCTTGGTCGCCCCGGCTTGCGCGGGCCGGTTCTTGCGCTTGGCCGCGCCTTGCGGGCTTCGGCGGGTCGTCCCTCGGGGACTTCTCCTCTGGACTTCCTCCGGTCGTCCCGAAAAGGGACTCCCTTTGGTCGTCCCGGAAAGGGACTCCCTACGGGGCGCGTTGGTCGTCCCTCGGGGACTTCCGTTGGTCGTCTTCATGGCATTACCTCTCTGAGCCGTTGCCGTGCCAGTTGCAGATCCTTGAGCGAAGTCCTCTCGGTCTTTTTTTGGAAGCAGTGGAGTACATGCAGCGCCTGGCCGATCTGTGCGACGTAGATGACGCGGAAGGCTCCGGCCGCCTCGCGGATGCGGATTTCCCGCACTCCGG
>DAIAZB010000332.1 GCA_027443745.1 Thiomonas sp.
TCTGGAAGAGATGCAATACGTGGCCGCCGAGATGCAGCGCGACGACTATTTCCGCATGAAGAAAATCCCGCTGCTCATCGGCGGCGCCACCACCAGCCGAGTGCACACCGCGGTGAAGATCGCGCCGCATTACGACGGCCCGGTGGTCTATGTGCCCGACGCCTCGCGCAGCGTGGGCATCACGCAAAACCTGCTGTCGGAGCAGGCCGAGCGTTTCGTCGCCGAGACTGCGGCCGATTACGAACGCATCCGCGCCCAGCATGCCGGCAAGAAGCAGACTCCACTCGTCACGCTGGCGGCAGCGCGCGCCAACAAGCTCAAGCTGGACTGGTCGCAGGGCTTGCCGCCGGCGCCCAAGTTCATCGGCCGACGGGTGTTTCGCAACGTCGACTTGCGCGAGGTCGCAGCCTTCATCGACTGGGGGCCCTACTTCCAGACCTGGGACCTGGCCGGTCCCTATCCCGCCATCCTCGACGACGCCATCGTGGGCGAGCAGGCGCGCAAGGTGTACGCCGACGCCCAGGCCATGCTCAAGCGCATGGTCGACGGCCGCTGGCTGCAGGCCCACGCCGCCATCGGCCTGTACCCGGCCAACAGCGTGAACGAGGACGACATCGTGCTCTACACCGATGCCAGCCGCACGACCGAGCTGATGACTTGGTACGGCCTGCGGCAGCAGACCGAGCGCCCGGTGATCGACGGCGTGCCGCGGCCCAATCTGGCGCTGGCCGATTTCATCGCGCCTCGCGGATGCGGCGAGGATCACGTCGGTCTGTTCGCCGTTACCTCAGGGCTGGGCGTGGAGAAGAAGGTGCAGGAGTTCATGGCCGACCACGATGACTACAACGCCATCCTGCTCAAGGCCCTGGCCGACCGCCTGGCCGAGGCCATGGCGGAATGGATGCACCTGCGCGTGCGCACCGATTTTTGGGGCTATGCGGCGGACGAGCAACTCAGCAACGTCCAACTCATCGCCGAGCAGTACCGCGGCATCCGCCCCGCCCCCGGCTACCCAGCTTGCCCCGAGCATTCGGTGAAGGAGGCCATGTTCAAGGTGCTGGGCGCGGACGACATCGGCATGCACCTGACCGAAAGCTGGGCCATGCTGCCGGCCGCCAGCGTCAGCGGGTTCTACCTCGCCCACCCTGAAGCGCGCTACTTCCATGTCGGCCCGGTGGACGAGGACCAAGCCGCCGACTGGGAACGCCGCAGCGGACGCAAGCTGCAGGCGGTGCAAAGGGCGGCCGACCGGCTGGTTTAAGGCCTGCTCACGCCCGCTCTGCGCCCTCGCAAGAGGGTCTCTGGATGCAGGCCCTGCGCAGCGCAGGCCGCCTCAGGACTTGCTGGA
Organism: Thiomonas sp.; assembly: GCA_027443745.1. Next base: position 1,349 of record DAIAZB010000332.1, read on the forward strand.
CACCACACTGCCGGATGCCGCAGCGTCCCTCGCCTCGGCGTCACGCAAGGCCTGGGCACGGGCTTCATGGCTATGGTCGGCACCCAGCATCATGTACATCGCCGGCACCACGAACAAGGTGAACAGCGTACCGATGGACAAGCCGGTGGCAATCACCAGGCCCATGTTGAAGCGGCTGACGGCGCCGGCACCCGTGGCGGTGATGAGCGGGACGACGCCGAGCACCATGGCCGCGGTGGTCATCAGGATGGGGCGCAGGCGCATGCCGGCGGCATGCTCGATGGCCTCACGCTTGGTCCGACCCTCGCGCTGCAGGTTGTTGGCGAATTCCACGATCAGGATGCCGTGCTTGGAAATCAAGCCGATGAGCGTGACCAGGCCGACCTCGGTGTAGATGTTGAGCGACGCGCCGCCGATGCCGAGGTTGATGAACAGCATGGCGCCGGAGATGGCCATGGGCACCGACACCAGGATGATGATGGGGTCGCGGAAACTCTCGAACTGCGCCGCCAGCGCCAGGAAGATGATGACCAGGGCGAAGGCGAAGGTCAGCACCAGGCCGCCGGACTCCTGCTCGAACTGGCGCGAGGGGCCGGCGTAGTCGAAGCTGTAGCCCGCCGGCAGGGTGCTCTGCGCCAGTTGCTTCAGGTCCGACAGCGCCTGGCCCTGCGCCACGAAGGGCATCGACACGCCCTGGATGGTGGCCGAATTGAGCTGCTGGAAATGGTTGATGGTCTCGGGCTGCACCGTGGTGGTGAGGTGCACCACGGTGGACAGCGGCACCATGGCGCCGCTGCTGGCGCGCACGTAGTAGTGCTTGAGCTGGTCGGGATTGAGACGGAATTTCTGCTCGACCTGGGGAATGACCTTGTAGGAGCGCCCGTCCAGTTCAAAGAAGTTGACATAGCCGCCGCCCAGCATGGCCGAGAGCGCCGAGCCAATCTCCTGCATGTTCAAGCCGAGCTGGGCCGCCATGTTGCGGTCGATCTCGATGCGCGTCTGCGGCAGGTCGATGCGCAGGTCGGACTGCAGGAAAATGAACTTGCCGCTCTTGAGTGCTGCCTGCAAAAACTGCTGCGACACGGCGTAGAGCTTGTTGAACGGCTCGGTGGTGGTGATGACGAACTGGATGGGCAGGCCACGCGCACCCGGCAGCGAGGGCGGCTGGAACACCGCGATCTGCGAGCCGGCGATGTGATTGAGCTTTTGCTGCAGCACCGGCTGCAATTGGTTGGAAGTCTTGGTGCGTTCATCCCAGGGCTTGAGCACCATGCCGGCAATCACCTGGCTGGGGGTGTTGAGCTGGAACACATGGTCGTTTTCCGGGAAGGTCTTGAAGACGTCGTAGACCTGCTTGGAATACAACTCGCGCTGCGCCAGCGTGGCGGTGGGATTGTTGAAGGCGATGGAGATGAGCACGCCCTGGTCTTCCTGCGGCGCCAGTTCCGACTTGGAGGTGCTGTAGAGGAAGTAGATGGAACCGAGGATGATGATGGCCATCACCGCCGTCACCGGCAGGAAATTGAGCGAGCCGTGCAGGGTGCGCTCGTAGCGCTTGTGCAGGCGGTCGAAGCTGTGGTCGAGAAACAGCACCAGGCGGTCCTGCCAGCTGCGGCTTTGCGGGTCGGGCGCCTTCAGCAGCCGCGAGCACATCATCGGCGACAGGGTCAGGGCGATGATGGCCGACATGACCACCGTGCCCACCAGCGTGAAGGCGAACTCGGTGAACAGCGCGCCGGTCAAACCCCCCATGAAACCGATGGGCACGTAGACCGCCACCAGCACGATGGTCATGGCGATGATGGGGTTGGCCAGCTCGCGCGCCGCGCGCACGGCGGCGTCGAAGCGCGTCATGCCCTCCTCGAGGTGACGGCTGACGTTCTCCACCACGATGATGGCGTCGTCCACCACCAGTCCGATCGCCAGCACGATGGCCAGCAATGTGAGCAGGTTGATGGAATAGCCCAGCGCCAGCATCACCGTGAAGGTGCCGATGATGGACAGCGGAATGGCAATCAGCGGAATGATGACCGAGCGCAGCGAGCCGAGAAAGACGAAGACCACCGCGGTGACGATGAGGATGGCCTCGAACAGCGTTTTCACCACCTCGTCGATCGACGAGGTGACGAACTTGGTGGAGTCGTAGACGATCTGGCCCTGCAAGCCGGCGGGCAGTTGCGACTGGATGTCGGGGAAGGCCTTGCGCACGCGCGCCACCACGCTGAGCAGGTTGGCGCCCGGGGCGACCTGGATGCCGATGAACACCGACGACTTGCCATCGAACGCCACCGACGTGTCGTAGTCATCCGACCCCAGGGTGACATTGGCCACATCGTCCAGCCGCACCACCTGGCCGTTCACGCTTTTGACCACCATGTTGCGAAAGCCGGCGAGCGACTTCAGATCGGTGTTGGCCGAGAGGTTGATTTGCACCATCTGGCCCTTGGCGTTGCCTGTCGCGGCCAGATAATTGTTGGCTGACAGCGCCGTGTAGACATCGGCCGCAGTCAGGCCATAGGCCGCCAGCTTCTGCGGATTGAGCCAGGCGCGCAGGGCGAAATTCTTCGCCCCGAGCAACTCGGCAGTCTGCACCCCCTCGATGGCCTGCAACTTCGG
>DAIAZB010000333.1 GCA_027443745.1 Thiomonas sp.
TCTCGACTCGCGGGGTCGCCTGGATCGACCCACACCGGGCCCAGCCCTGCGAGGTCGTCTGCATCCTCGATGGCGCGCTGCACGAGGCGATGGTTCGGCAGGGTGAAGACCTCCGGCATGGGCAGAGCAGGTTGCCGCCGCCTGGCGAGAACGTCGAGCTTCATGGCTCAGGGCGCCGGAACCTGGATGTCGATGAAGCGTCGGATGACGTCGGCCTGGGCCAGCGCGTCACGCTCGCCCAGTTGCGTCAACTCGGTGCAGAAGCCGGGTTCGAACAGCAGATAGCTGGCGAGCGCCGCGCCCGTGGCTTCGGCCGCGCCGACGGCACCCATGAGGACGCGCATGCCGCGCGGCATGCGCTTCCAGTGTCGCGCGGCGATGGCGTTGATGGATTCGGACGGCGTGATGAGCAGCACCGGAAATTCGCGAAACGGCTGCAGCGTTCGCGCCTGTGGCGGCAGTCGGCGCACGGCGGTGTTGATGTGCTCGGCCAGTTGCGCATCGGCCGGCAGGGTGTCGAGAAACACGGTGGACAGCACATGCCCGGCAATCTGGGCGATGGAGGGGTAGTCGCGTTCGTCCGGGGCAATCCAGGCCGTGGCGCCGCGCGGCTCGCTCACGCCGATGGCCAGCGCGCAGCGCGCGCCCAGCCGAATCGCGGGGGCCAGGGGCGCGAGTTGACGCATGGCGCCATCGCCGCAAAACTCGGCCTGCTCGCCAGTCCACAGCTTCACCGCCGGAAAGACGAAAGGCAGGGCGCTGCTGGCGAGCAAGTGGTCGAGGGAGATGGTCTGCGCCAGTCCCCAGATGCCCGGGCGGCGCCAACCCGGCATATCCGCTGCGCCCTGGAAGAAGGTGATGTGCCGGCCGGTGGAATAACTCGATGCGGTGATGGCCAAGGCCCGCAGCGCGCCGCTCTGCACAGCGGCGTCGACCCGGTCGAGCCGGATGTGGCGGCCCAGGGTGTCGGCCAGCGGCGTGTTGTCCAGCAAGGCACGCGGACTCTGGCGCACCAGCCAGCCCGTCGACATCAAGCCCAGCCAGCGCAGCCCGCCGCGCAGCAAATGGTGTGGCTGGGTGTGAAACACCTGATCGGCATGCAGACCGTTCCAGATCCCCGGCAGTGCGCGTAGCGTCTCGGCCCAGGTGGCCACGCCGCTGGCGTAATGCGCCGCGTTGATGGCCCCCGCCGAGGTGCCGCAAACCACCGGAAACGGATTGCGCTGCGCCGGCCAACCCTGCTGCTGCAAGATGTCGGCCAGCCCCTGCAGCACGCCGGCCTGGTACGCGGTGCGGGCCCCACCGCCAGGCAGCACCAGTGCCGAGCCCTCGAGCGTCAAGGGTCGGGCGCAGGGCGGAGTCAGGGGCGGTTCGTCTTGCATGGACATCTCAGTTGCCACATGGTGCGGCAATTCCGTGCGGCGCTCAAGGTGATTGTCCGCAACGCCGACAGGGCGCTGCTCCTTGCACCGCAATGCGGCGCCGAGCCCGGTCCATGCCCTTGTGCCGGGAATTCAGGAGCCGCAATGATAGGAACAATTGTGCTTCTATCCGGCACAAATTAATGCAGTTTGGCAATTTAAGCCGGCGTTGACTACGGATTTCCGACATGAAGCCCGCTGTCATGGTCGCCGTGATGCAATCCAATCTTGATTTTGGCGGGCGGGGGGCGCACACTGCAATCGCCTCGTTGTTGCGGGCACGGCAGGCCAGCGATCGGCCTTGCCGTCCTGCCAGCAGGCCTTGTTTCGCGATCAACCGTTCGCTCAACGTCTACCTGGAGGGATCTATGAACCTGACCATCAGCGGCCATCACATGGACGTCACACCGGCCTTGCGCAGCTACGTCGAAGCCAAGCTCGACCGTGTGGTGCGACATTTCGATCAGCTGATCAGTGTCAACGTGTTGCTCTCCGTGGAGAAGCAAAAGGAAAAGGAGCGCCGGCAGAAAGCCGAATGCAATCTGCAACTCAAAGGCAAGAACATCTTCGCCGAAGTTCAGGACCAGGACCTGTACGCCGCCATCGATGAACTGGTCGACAAACTCGATCGTCAGGTGGTGGAACACAAAAACCGCATGCGTGCTCACCAGGCCGTGCCGAGCAAGCATCTCGCATCCTGAGGCCGCCCAAGTCGCCGTCGGGACTTCACACAAGGGGGCCCGTGCGGCGCAGAACACCCGATATCGCGCCGCAATAGCCGTCTCGGCCCAGGCTTGACGTCCTGTCAGTCCATGCCGATACACTCGCAAACTTCCCGTCATCAAACCCCATGCCATGAATCAACTGGCCCTGATTTTGCCGCTGGCCCATGTTCAGATGAACGTGGAGGCCAGCAGCAAGAAACGCGCGTTCGAGCACGCGGGTCTGCTGTTCGAGAACAACTTGGGGCTGGCCCGCGCCGTCGTCACCGACAATCTGTTCGCGCGCGAACGCCTGGGCTCCACCGGCTTGGGTCAGGGCGTGGCCATTCCGCATGGCCGCATCAAGGGCCTGAGACAACCGAGTGCCGCGTTGCTGCGCCTGGCAACCCCCGTGCCTTTCGAGGCTCCTGACAACCTGCCGGTGCAATTGCTGGTGTTCTTGCTGGTGCCCGAAGCGGCGTCCGCCAAGCACCTCGAAATCCTCTCCGCCATCGCCGAAATGTTGTCCGAGGACGGCTTTCGCCAGCGCCTGCTGGATGCGCCAGACGCCATCCAGGCACACCGCCTGGTGCACGACTGGTCGACACTGCAGCATGCAGCCTGAACACGCCCGTTGGGGTGCCGCGCTGCACCGCTCCACCCCCCGGGAGCGCAGGCCGAGATCGGGACGGCCCGGCGCCAGGGTCGTGTCGGTTCTGCATGCGCCACCTTGCCGGTTTTCTCCAGCCGCCACTTGAAAGCCGCAACCCTTTCCGCCGATAGCCTGTTCGAGGCCAACACGTCCTTGCTGAAATGGCAGTGGCTGGCTGGGCAGAGCAACCCCGAGCGCCGTTTTGACGACGCCGCCGTGGAGGGGGCCAGTTCCGGCGCCGATCTGGTCGGATACCTCAATTACATCCACCCTTATCGTGTCCAGATTCTCGGTTGGCGCGAGGTGCACTACCTGGTGCATGCCGACGAGGCCGACAGCGCCCGGCGCATCCGCCGCGTGGTCGGTTTGGAGCCGCCGGCGCTGGTGATGGCCGATGGCGCGAAGCCCCCCGACACACTCATCGATGCCTGCGAGCAAGCTCGCATTCCGCTCTTCACCACCGCCGAACCGGCAGCTTTCGTCATTGACGTGCTGCGTGCCTATCTTTCGAAACTGTTCGCCAACCGCACCACGCTGCACGGCGTGTTCATGGACATCCTCGGCCTGGGCGTGCTGATCACCGGCGAATCCGGCCTGGGCAAGAGCGAACTGGGGCTGGAGCTGGTGTCGCGTGGCCACGGTCTCGTGGCCGACGATTGCGTCGAGCTGCTGCGCGTGTCGCAAACCTCCATCGAAGGCCATTGTCCCAAGCTGCTGCAGAACCTGCTGGAGGTGCGCGGGATCGGCATTCTGGACATCAAGACCATCTTTGGCGAGACCGCGGTGCGACGCAAGCTGCGCCTGCGGCTGATCGTGCACCTGGTGCGGCGCGATACCCAGGATCAGGATTTCGAGCGCCTGCCCACCGGCTATGTGCGGCAGGACGTGCTGGGCGTGGCCATCCGCAAGGTGCTCATTCCGGTCGAGGCCGGACGCAACCTCGCGGTGCTGGTGGAGGCCGCGGTGCGCAACACCATTCTGCAGTTGCGCGGTATCGACACGTTCAAGGAATTCCAGGATCGCCAGCGCGTGGCCATGCTGGAAAACAGCGACGATTGACGGGGCCGGTCGACGGACTGAACCAGGGTTCGACAGCTTGCGGCCTGCCGTGCCGGGAATTCAG
>DAIAZB010000334.1 GCA_027443745.1 Thiomonas sp.
CGTCTTGCTGGCAGAAATGTCCAACGCCGCCAGCCGGCAAGCCCTGGCTGATGGGAGTTGTCCCACCCGTCCCGCACCCGCGTGCAACAATTCCCGGATGCCTGGAGATGTCGCCGGGCAATCGCCTGATCGATACCCCGAATCATTCCACACCCTTGTTCAACATCACCTTGCAAGATTTTTCCATCACTGCGCTTCACACCACTGTCCTGTGGTGGACGTTCTTCCTGAGCGTGGCCTTCGGTGCCATCATGCATCGCACCCAGTTCTGCGCCATGGGCTCGGTTGCTGATCTCGTCAATTTCGGCGACTGGACGCGCATGCGCATGTGGGTGCTGGCCATCGCCACGGCGCTGTTGGGCACCAGTGTCCTGGCAGCCCTGGGCCTGATCAACACCGATCAGACCATCTACACCGCCAACCGCGTGTTATGGCTCTCGGCCCTGCTGGGTGGGGTGATGTTCGGCTTCGGCATGGTGCTGGCATCGGGCTGCGGCAGCAAGACCCTGGTGCGCATGGGATCGGGCAGCCTCAAGGCGCTGGTGGTCTTTGTCATGCTCGCCGTGGGCGCCTACGCCACCCTGCGCGGCATCACCGCGGAGGTGCGGGTCTATGGGCTTGACCGTGTGGCCTTCACGCTGAGTGGCGCGCAAGATCTGCCCTCGATCCTGGCCCGGCATACCACCATCGTCCGCTCCACCTGGCTGCTGATCGTTGGTGTCGGCACGGCACTCGTTCTCGGGACCTGGGCGCTGTGGCCGCGTGAAGCGCGCAGCCCGCGGCATCTGCTTGGGGGCATAGGCATCGGTGCGCTGGTCGTGGCGCTGTGGTGGGTGTCCGGCCACGTCGGCTTCGTCGCCGAAGACCCGCAAACGCTGCAACATGCTTACATTGGCAGTACCGGAAATCACATGGAGTCGTTCACCTTCGTCGCCCCGCTGGCTTATACGCTGTACTGGCTGCTCATGTACTCCGATGCCAGCAATGTGCTGAATATTGGCATCGTCTCGGTGTTCGGGGTCATTGCCGGCTCCGCGCTGCACGCCCTGAGCACACGGCGTTTTCGCTGGGAGGGGCTGGCAGGCGTGGAGGACACCGCCAACCATATCGTCGGCGGCTTGCTCATGGGCATCGGCGGCGTCACCGCCATGGGCTGCACCATCGGCCAGGGCATCACCGGCGTGTCGACCCTGTCCATCACAAGCTGGATTGCCCTGGCCTCCATCATCGGCGGCGGCGTGCTGGGCGTGAAGTTCCAGGCCTGGCGACTGGATCGGGCGGGTTAAGCCGCGCGCCACGCTCGAAGCTGCGGCCTGTGAGTCGCTGCGTTCATCCCTCCCATGTCAGCCCCGCCCTGCACCGTCAGTCAGCCTGACCCTGACCGCCGCTTCGGTGGCGTGGCGCGGCTTTATGGCGCGCAGGCCGCAGCGCGGATCGGCACAGCCCATATCGTCATCGTCGGGCTTGGCGGTGTTGGCTCCTGGGCCGCCGAGGCACTGGCACGCAGTGGCATCGGCGCGCTGACGTTGATCGATCTCGACCACGTCGCCGAGTCCAACATCAACCGCCAGATTCAGGCGCTCGACTCCACGCTCGGCATGGCCAAGGTTCGCGCTCTGGCATCCCGCATCGCCGACATCAACCCTGCGTGCAGGGTGCACGAACTGGAAGACTTCGCCAGCCCCGACAACCTCGCCAGCCTGATCCCTGCGAACGCACAAGCCCTGCTCGACTGCTGCGATCAGGCACGCACCAAAGCCGCGCTGGCCGCACACGCGCTGCAGAACAGGGTGGCCATCATCATGGCCGGCGCCGCAGGCGGCAAACGCCAACCCCAGCAGGCGCAGATCCTGGACCTGGCCGCGGTTCGCCACGACCCTCTGCTCGCCAAGGTGCGCTATCGTCTGCGCCGCGCCCATGGGGCACCGCGCAGCGGCCCCGTGGGCGTGCCCTGTGTCTGCTCGGCCGAGCCCGTATCCATGAACACGCCGGGCGATGGTGCCCAGGCCGTCGAGGCCCCGCAAGGCCTTAACTGCGCTGGCTATGGCTCCAGTGTCATGGTCACAGCCACTTTCGGCATGGTTGCCGCCAGCCTGGCACTCGAAGCCGTGATGCAGCCGATGAGCCCGCTATGCGAGCGCATATGAATGCTCCACGCCATTGGTCCAAGAAACTGTTCCATGGCCTTTGCTATCATGGCGGGCTTTGGGTCGTTAGCTCAGTCGGTAGAGCAGCGGACTTTTAATCCGTTGGTCGCGTGTTCGAGTCACGCACGACCCACCAGAACTTCAAGCTCTTGGCGTCATACGTCAGGGGCTTTTTCTTGACCTTGTGCCGTGAGTGTGTCGCGCACAAGCTCTGAGACGGCCTCGGCATGGGGTGCCATATGCGACGGCGCCAGGTGGGCATAGCGTCGCACCATTGAGGCGGTTTGCCATCCGCCCATCTCCTGCAGCACGTACAACGGCGTGCCGTTTTGCGCGTGCCAGCTTGCCCAGGTGTGGCGCAGGTCGTGCCAACGGAAATCCGCTATCCCGGCGCGCTTCAACGCCTCTCGCCAGGCGCGGGTGTTGGCGTAGGCAATCGGTTCCCCGTTGTACGTAAATACGCGCTGCGCGTGCTTGGCCTGGCAACGTTCCAGAACGCCAATGGCCATGCTGTTCAACGGAACCCCGATGCCCTGCCCTGCCTTAGCCTCATCAGGGTGAATCCATGCTGTTTTGCGCACCAAGTCAATCTGGTCCCATCGTAGATCGCGCACGTTCGCCTGGCGCAGCCCAGTCGCCAACGCGAACAACACCATGTCCCGCTGGTGCGCTGGGAGCTCGTCGAGCAGCCTGCGCGCCTGCTCGGGAGTAATCCAGCGAATGCGCCGCTTGGCCTCAGCGAACAGCGACACCTTGGGAACGCGGTCGATCCATTCCCATTCGTGGCAGGCTCGCCGCAGAATCGCGCGGATCAGCGCCAAGTAACGATTCGCCGTGGCCTTGGACGACTCCGCTGCCTTCTTTCGCGCGATTTCGCCGATCACTTCCCGCGTGATCGCCTCGAGGCGCTTGAGCGTCAGGTGCTGGTGCAACCAGCGCAGCTTGGCTTTGTCTTCTTCATGCGTAGCCTTGTGCGCGGTTTCCTCGATCCACTTCAACGCTGCCTGGTCCCAGGTACGCACGGGTTTTTCGCCAAGCTTGGCGACGCGCCAGGCCTCGGCCTTCAGCTTGTCGTGCAGCTCTTGCGCCTGGTGCCGGTCACCGGTCCCAGCAGACGTTCTAATGCGTTCGCCGCTTGGAGTGGTGAAATCGATCCACCAGGTCGTCTTGCGCTTGTAGAGAGGCATGATGCTCCACCATTGCCGAGGACCGAAACGACCGAGGGCGTCGGTCGCGCATACAGCGATCGCAGGTAGTCCGCGAGATCGCTTTCGATGAACACCCAGCGCCGCCCCACCTTGGCCCCTGGGAGCAAACCTCGACGGGCACGCTTACTGACCTCCTGCTGGTGCAGCTTGAGGAACTGCGACGCCTCGACGAGCGAAAGCGTCAGCACGTCGCACCCCCGAATTCGCCAAGGAGGCTGTAGGGGCCGCCGATGTCGGCTATGCCCCCGGCGTACCGAAAGATCTGAGTGGCAACAACTCGCCCGCCATGAACGGACACCCGCCAGGGCGATTGCATGCAAACACCAGTTCCTTTCTCCGCCAGGCGGCCCGATTTGATTCGCACAAAGCGTTGGCCGACGCCCGCGAAAGGCTTAAGCCATGCGGGCAGGTTGAACCATGTGCGAACCTGACGACCGAGCGCGTCGAGCCCGCCGCCGCCATGGAGCCGTGCTCCCTTGGGCAACTGCTCTTCGGCGTCAAACTTGCTGATGTACTTGACGAGGTATCCGATGGCGTTGCGCGCCCATTCGATCCGAGTGTGTCCATGGGGCCACCATCCTTGCTTGTCGGGTTTTGGAAGGGAAAGGCCACGTGGCAACCAAAGCAGAACGTGGTAATGCAAGGCCCCGCGCTTTTGCAGCTCGGCGACCCACACGTAGGAGAGTCTGTGGCCGCGGCGTTCCATCCACTGCCGGATGTGCTTGATGAGGACTGAAATATGACGAGCTGCCCACCCATCGACGTCGCGATAGGTCAGGGTCAGCATCGCAGGTTTGAAGCGCTGTCCGCGTGCAGCGAAGTCGATCATCCGCGCAGAAGTGATCACCGAGCGCTTCATGCGCCGCATGCGGCCTTCCCGCTGATCGATCTCCATCGAGTGAGGTAAGGGCGTGTCACTTGTTCCATAGTTGACAAGCCCAGCGGGCGGCACCGCGGCATGGTGCGAAAAGGCAAAAGAAGAAGACCCAAAAAGAGCAGGAGAGAAGGCTCCGGCTGATGCCGAATGAACATCAAGAGGAAACGACCCCGCGCGAACGGGGGCGGCCGAGCCGCCCAACGACCGCGCGGGGGTGGTCGGTGTAAACCCCGTCTGCTGTCTCGTGGAAGCCATCAGGAGCGCCCCTGCGGGTGTCCAAGCATGAGCCCCCACAAAAGGGTGCGCTGCTGTGCTCCTAGCTGAATCTGTGGCACGAACCAGACAGAGCCGAGCTTGACGAAGGGCACGAACTGAAGACCGCCGAGCCCAACCATGGGTACAAGATCGTGACCGATGACATCGTGGAGCGGCACGAACTCCAGCGCCATAAAATCGGCGGGAGACAGCTGGTCAAGCTCGCCAGAGCCTGAGCTGGCCACAGGCAGAAGCCGGTCTGCCCCTATGTCGAGTAGGAAAGAGAGCTGATGACCTCCTAGCTCGACTAAGTTTGCAAGCTCAATGGGGGCGCACTCAACCAGAGAAACAAGCACCTGTGAAGAGATGTCGAACCGAGACACCAGGTGCAGATGAGCATGCGGTACTGCGGAGTCTGGAAATAGAGGGTTTTTCATGGTCCCTCAACTTTAGAGGGGCCATGAAACTACGTCAAGGGATTTTAATAACCCCTATTTCAGAGTGCGGCGCTCTTCTCTGGCTATATCCAGCTTTTGCGCTCCAGAAACAACCTTCCAGAAGTTGCTGAACGCCTGTGCAGCAAGGAAGCCCAAGGAACGATTGGACTCTGGACCAGCCTCGTCGAATGCCTCTCGAACCTTGATACCTAAAATTGCCTCATATTTGGCAACGGTCTTTTTTGTGTGCACCAGATACAGCACCTTCCAACCAACGTGACGCCCGAGAACGTACATGCCGATGGCCGATTCGAGCTCATCAAGCTGGCCGCTGAAACGGTGCACTGCGTTGTCGAAAAGCTCAAGCATGCGCATGGCTTCATCCGCATCAAGAGAGGGAGCACGGGGACGAGGTTTGGTCATGGGCGAAGCATATCAAATAAGGGTCGATAAAAACCCCTCTGATTAGCGCGCGCATTCAATTCTCGGCTAATGCGCTCAAATAGGCCAACACCGTTGCCGTGCAGCTCGCGGGCCGCGCGGCCCGTAACAAAAGCACAGAATGCCGCCAAAGGCGGGCTTGCAAAAGGATGAGCTGCGATAAACGATGTTGTGCCGCCAATGTGACGCGCTGCCCAGTCGAAGCCCATCACTGGCAGCGTCTCGCCACAGATGAAAAAAGCACCTCGGGCCATGGAACTCGACTTTTAATCCGTTGGTCGCGTGTTCGAGTCACGCACGACCCACCAGCGAATTCAACGGCTTAGGCTATTTTCGGCCTAGGCTGTTTGGCCTTTCGGCTTCCTCGCACTGTTCATGTATTCCAGCGGCGGAGGTACGGGCAGGACTTCAAAGCCGCTTGCAAGGCATTGGGCTGTTGGGTGGAGGCCGCACGATGAGCGCCTGTTGAGGGTGTTCAGCGCACCACGTCAGGAAGGCGCGCAGCAGTCGCCATGCCAGCCGGGCCGATGTGGGGCGCGTCCGTCCTTCGCGTGCTGCCCATGCCTCAATTGTGGCGGCGTCCAACTGCGCCAGCGGCAAGGGCATGAAATCGGCCAGCGGCGCGGTGGCTTTGACACCGCCTCGGTAACCTCGGCCCGTCGCTGCTGCACCACCAGGCTGCACCATGCGCAAATTGTCCAGGTAGTGCCGCTCACCCCAGTGCGGGCGGCGTTCCTCCATGTAGGCAGTCCACACCTCGCCCACTGTCAGGGCTTGCCGCTGCTGCACGGTAATGGCCTTCACGCGGGCGGCGGCCTTGGCTGCGTCCTGCTCGCGGCGCTGCTCGGCTGGGTTTGTGCCGGAATCCACCAGCACCTTGAGGCGGCCGGCCTCTTTGCGCACTGCGTCGATAGTCCAAACGTCCGGGCTTCCAATCGTCACCCGCACCGTGCGGCCCTGGCACTTGCTTTCAAAGATGTAGGCGCGGGCACCGTTCGCCGTCACCCGAAGCCCCAGGCCGGGTTGCTTGCCGTCTTTGAAGATGGCTTGCTGCTTGCCTGCCGAGCATGTGAACTCTGCCACCCGCCCCGCCGTGAAATTCTCGCGCTTGCCCATGTCTCCGCCCTCCTAGGCGGCCCATGTAGCCGCCATGTAGCCAGATTCTAGACATATTCGGGAATGAATGGTAACGCTCTTATGCACCTTTCGTCTCGTAAGTGCATGATTTACCTAGAAACAGCATCATCCATCAACGTATGGAAATACGATATTTGCAGGACTGTTAATCCGCAGGTCCCTGGTTCGAGCCCAGGTCGGGGAGCCACCATCTGTAAGCCTCACGCCCAAAGCGTGGGGCTTTTTTCATGGTGCAAACGTGACCAAAACGTGACAGCCGTTTCACGCCACGCGGCCCGACTCGATCCGGGAAGCCGCAGACAACAGATTTTCCGTTGCAAACTTGGCATAGCGGTCCACCATCTGCCGTGACTTCCAGCCGCCCAGGTCTTTCAGCTCGTCGCAGGATGTTCCCACCTGCCGATGCCACGACGCCCAGGTATGCCGCAAGTCATGGAAGCGGAAGTCTTCGATCCCCGCGCGCTTCAACGCCGTGAGCCAGGCCGTGTTGGTGATTTGCCACCGGATCGGCTGACTCTCATACGTGAAGCAATAGCGGGCATGCTTGCCTTGCTGCTCCATTAACACGTGCACTGCATCAGTAGTGTCCGGTTAAATGAAACCCCAAGGGCCGCCGAGCCTTCGCTGGTGCGGGTTGTGGGGGTTTGTGGGGTGTCCACGATTTGAATTTTTGACTCGATCCATGTGCGCGTTGACCTGTACCCCAACCCGATGGAGT
>DAIAZB010000335.1 GCA_027443745.1 Thiomonas sp.
GCTTGCCGGGGTAGAGCAGCAAGCCATGTTTGCTCGAACTGCATCGGGCTGACATAGGCCAGCGTCGAGTGCATGCGGGCTTGGTTGTACCAGAGCAGCCAGGCCAGCGTTTCGTCCTTGGCCTGGCGTCGGGTCACGAAGCGTTGCCCATGCAGCCGCTCCACCTTCAGCGAACCGAACAGCGTTTCGCTGCAGGCGTTGTCCCAGCAGTTGCCTTTGCGGCTCATTGAGCTGGTGATGCCGTACTCGGTCAGGACGTCGCAGAAGTCCTTGGCAGCGTACTGGGTGAATTCAACCGGTCGACGCAACACGTCCTGACTGGAGGTGTTGATGAAGGTGAAAGAGTTGAAATCGGACAGATCACTGCGTTCGAAGCTGCGATCCCCTGGAAGGCCGCCGGTGTTGCATCGCGCGGAGCGATGGCCGTTCTGGAAGGCGATCGCGCTGGGGCACACGAGCGAGGATGCGGCTGGGATCGCAGGCGTGTCGCCAGCTGTCGGCAATCGCTGGTTCCGACAATGCGGCGGTATGCCTCCATCCCATCTCGCACCATCCGCACCGGCGCCCACAGGGCGGTACCTCACCTTCTCAGAGCGTGAGCAGATCGCTCTGGCTCGCGCCCGCGGAGACGGCGTTCGTGAGATTGCCCGTCAACTTGGTCGATCGGCATCGACGATCTCGCGCGAGCTGCGACGCAATGCTGCAACGCGCGGGGGTGGCCTCGACTACCGTGCCCACACTGCGCAGTGGCATGCCGACCGCGCGGCCATGCGCCCGAAGCCTGCCAAACTCCTGACGAACCCCGCACTGCGAGAGTACGTGCAGAATCGGCTGGCCGGCAACATCGCGACGCCTGGAGGTCGATCGATCGCCGGTCCACGAGTTGAGTGGAAGGGTCGTCGACATGGGCGACGACAAGCCCGCCGATGGTCGCGGGCTTGGAGCCCAGAACAGATCGCCAACCGTCTGTTGATTGACTTCCCGGAAGACACGTCGATGCGCATCAGCCATGAAGCGATCTACCAGGCGCTCTACGTGCAGGGCCGCGGAGCACTTCGCCGCGAGCTGACCGCTTGCCTGCGTACCGGCCGCGCATTGCGGGTGCCCAGGGAACGCGTGCGCAACCGTGGGAAGTCGTTCGTGACGCCCGAGATCTTGATCAGCGAACGACCCGCGTGCGTCGAGGATCGCGCTGTGCCTGGCCACTGGGAAGGTGATCTGATTCTGGGACTGGCGAGCACGGCAATCGGAACCTTGGTCGAGAGGTCGACGCGTTTCACGATGCTGCTGCATCTTCCTCCTCTTCCCGGTCACGGCCAGCAACCCCGCGATAAGCACGGCCCCGCATTGACCGGCCACGGCGCCGAAGCGGTGCGTGACGCGATCACGAAGGCAATGGCTTCGCTGCCTGCGCAGTTCCGTAGGTCGCTGACTTGGGATCAGGGCGCTGAGATGAGCCAACACGCCAAGCTCTCGATCGACACGGGCTTGCAGGTCTATTTCTGCGATCCTCAAAGCCCGTGGCAGCGAGGGACCAACGAGAACACCAACGGGCTGCTGCGACAATACTTTCCGAAGGGAACAGACCTTGCCGCACACAGCGCTTGCGAACTAAATGCAGTGGCTCTTGCGTTGAA
>DAIAZB010000336.1 GCA_027443745.1 Thiomonas sp.
CGGTGCGCCCGCAACTCGCGGGCGGTGAGCGGCCGCAGGCGGTGCTGGCGCTGCTGCGCGGCCTGGGCCGCGGCAGTGCGCGGCGGCGGCTCAACCGGCCGTTCGTGGAGGTGGGCGTGGCGCTGCTGCCGCCGTGGGCGCGGGTGCTGTACGGCCTGCCCGCCGTGGACCGCCGCCGCGACGCCCTGCTGCTGGCCGCGGTGCGGCCCGGCGTGCCGCTGCTGCGCTGGGCGTTGCACGGGGGCGTGGCCGCGCAGGCGGCGCGGCGTCTCGCCGGTCTCGATCCACCGCGCCCGGCTTGACCGCGATCAAGGCCGGCGGCGTTGGGTCGTCCGATGATGATCGCGGCGGCCTGTCGCGCCGCGCCGCAAGGAGACGATCCATGGCAACGCAAACGCCCCTGCTGGTGGCGTGGGATGGTTCCGCGCCGGCCCAGCGCGCTTTCGAATACGCCCTCGAGTTGGCGCGCCTACACGGTCTGCCGCTGCATGTGTTGAGCGTGCTGGAATTGCCGGAGGTTTACGGCGGCATCGGCGCCGGCGAGATCGACCCGCAGGAACTGGCCGGCGCGAACGCGCGCGTGGCCGCATTGTGCGAGCGCGCGCGCGCCGCCGGCGTGAGCTGCAGCAGCGCGGTGCGCGTGGGCGTGGCCACCGAGTTGATCCTGGCCGAACTGCGCGACAGCAGGGCCGTGGGCCTGGTGCTGGGGCGCAGCGACAAAGGCGTGCTGATGCGCTGGCTGGTGGGCTCGGTTTCGCGCGGCGTCATCGCACAGGCGCCGGTGCCGGTCACGCTGGTGCCCTGAGGCGTGCGCCGCGCAGGCGGCGCCTTGATCGCAAAGATGATCCAGGCGCTGTGGCACGTCGATCGTCGCGGATTTCCACGCGCCACAGACCTCGGACCATGCGCATCGTTCGCACCGTCGGCGGTCATGCCCGCGTTTGTGCCGGCACCGCTGCCGCCAGTCATCGCCTTCGATGCGTAGCCGGTGCTGGCGCTGCCGCGCGCCGGGGTCGCGCTTAGCGGACTTTCGGCCTCGGCCGGCGACTGCCTCCGTACCTGCTGATTGCGCCCTACCTGTGGCAGCCGTGCTCTCCTCGCGCATCGAGGGTATCCGGGCTAGTCTGGCCGATGTGCTGGCCGACGCGGCCGGGTAAGCACCCTAGGCCCGCCCGACGACGTGCACGAAGTGGGCAACGATCGGCTGTTGGCGGCGCAGGCAGTGCATCGTGCGCGGCGTGCTGCGCGCCATGGAACAGTCTGCCGGTGGGCCGGGTGGCTGAGTCGCGCATCGCGCAGCGATTGTTCGGTGCCATCCGGTCTATTGATTGGACAATGGTAAAAATTTAAAATAACCTAATTGGTAATAAAAACGAGGCAATGGATGGACGTCCGTTTTGCCGACCGCAAGTTCGCGAAGGAGTGCAACGACGGGCGCCTCCTGCAACGCAAGCACGGTGCGCATCGTGCAGGGCTGTTGAAGAAGCGTCTTGCGATGCTGGCGAGTGCGACCTGCCTTGCCGACCTCGGTCCGCCTTATCGTGGACCCATGCGTTGCCATGAACTGCGCGGCGGCCGCGCCGGCCAGTTCTCGATCGATCTGGATCATCCGTACCGGCTCCTGTTCGCACCCGACCACAAGCCCGTGCCCATCCGCGAGGAGGGCGGTACGGACTGGGGCCGTATCACCGCCATCACCATCCTAGGGATCGTCGACACCCATGAATGAGCCCAACGTCTACCTGCCGAGTTATGCCGTCTCGCCTGGCGAAGTGCTCGACGAGCACCGCGAGGCTGCCGGCCTCACCCAGGCCGAGCTTGCCCAGCGCATCGGTTTTTCGCCCAAGCATGTCAATCGGCTGCTGGCGGGCCTCGAACCGGTGACACCGGAAACCGCGCTCAAGCTCGAAGCGGTCTTTGCACTGCCGGCGCGTGTCTGGCTGGCGCTCGAAGCCCGCTACCGCGAGCATCAGGCACGCGCGGCGGAGACATCCAGTCTGGCAAAGGAACTTCCGTGGCTGGATGAGTTGCCGTATCTCGCGCTGGCGAAGCTGGGGTGGGTACCCGCAGGCCTGCGGGGCATCGAACGCGTGCGCGCGCTGCGTGCGTTTTTCTGCGTCAGCTCGCTGGACTATCTGCCCGATGTCTGGAGTCGCGTGCAGGCTGCTTATCGCAAAGCCGAGGCATTCCAGTCCCACCAGTGGGCCTTGCTGGCCTGGCTGGCGCAGGGTGAACGCGAAGCCGAACGGGTCGCCTGCCGTCCTTTCGATGGCACGGCCCTGCGTGCCGCGCTGCCGGAAATCAAGGCGCTTTCACGTCTGCAGGGCACGACGTTCCTCGATCGGCTCGTGCAACGTTGTGCGGATCTCGGCGTGGCCGTGGCCTTCGTTCCCGCTCCGGACGGCGCGCGTGTCTGCGGCGCCACGCGCTGGCTGAGCAAGGACAAGGTCCTGGTGCAACTCAGCCTGCGCTACAAGACCGACGACCAGCTCTGGTTCACGCTCTTCCATGAGTTGGGCCATGTCCTGCTGCATGGCAAACGGGAGCAGTTCATCGATTTCGAGCGGCCGCACGATACGGGTGCGCAGGAGCAGGAAGCGAACGACTTCGCGGCACGCACGCTGATCGCGACCGAGGCACTCGACCGGTTCATCGCGCAGGATCGCTTCCAGATCGATGCGGTCCATGCATTCGCCGAGGCGCAGTGCGTCGCGCCCGGTATCGTCGTCGGCCAGCTACAGCACCGCCGCATCTTGCCGTACAACCATCCGCTGAGCCGTCTCAAGACCCGCTTCCGCTGGGCACACGAAACCCGCGCCGCCTGAGCGCACGAGGACACTGCCGATGCCTGAGCTGAATTGGATGGGCGACAAGCAGGCGCGCCGTGCCGCGCGCCGCGTGGCGTACCGGCTGCTGGAAACCGTCGAGGAAGTGGGCGAGGCCGGCAGCGGCAACCTGCTGGTGCAGGGCGACAACCTCGAGGCGCTCAAGAGCCTGCTGCCGCTGTACGCAGGGCGAGTGAAGTGCGTCTTCATCGATCCGCCGTACAACACGAAGAGCGCGTTCGAGCACTACGACGACAACCTCGAACATAGCCAGTGGCTGTCGATGATGTATCCGCGCCTGGTGCTGCTGCGCGAACTGCTGGCCGAGGACGGTTCCATCTGGGTGACCATCGACGACAATGAGGCGCACTACCTCAAGGTGCTGATGGACGAGGTGTTTGGTCGCGCAAACTTTATGGCGAACATCGTTTGGCAGAAGCGGACATCACGCGAGAATCGAGCTGCCATTGGTTCAGCGCATGATCATTTGCTGCTTTACGCCAAAGGCGGTGTTGGGGTATGGAAGGATGTACGAAATCTCCTTCCGCCAAACGACGCTGGTTATGCGAATCCAGACAATGATCCGCGTGGGGAATGGCGTTCGATTCCATTCAGCGCACAGGGCTTCCGACCCAATCAGATGTATCGAATCCGAACTCCATCGGGAGATTGGCTCGATCCACCGAAAGGACGCTGCTGGGGAGCCACGGAAGAGGTTTTCAAGTCGTATCTTGCCGACAAGCGCGTCTACTTTCCGAACGGTGGTTCAAGCCGTCCGCGTATCAAGCAATTCCGTACCGACGAGAAGGGACTAGTTCCGATGACATGGTGGACATCGGATTTTGCGGGAGATAACGAAGCAGCAAAAAAACAAGCCTTGGCGCTGACGTCTGAAAATGAGGCTTTCGGGACACCGAAGCCTGAAGAGTTGCTATCGCGAGTGATTGCCATCGCCACCAGCCCCGGCGAGCTCGTCCTCGACAGCTTCCTCGGCTCCGGCACCACGGCCGCCGTGGCGCACAAGATGGGCCGGCGCTGGATCGGCATCGAGATGGGCGCGCACGCGCGCACGCACTGCCTGCCGCGCCTGCGCAAGGTGGT
>DAIAZB010000337.1 GCA_027443745.1 Thiomonas sp.
TGCCGATGAACTCGTGCGCAGCTTTCCTGCCGCGCGACAGGCCGATGGCTGCTTCATCGCACTGGGCGAGGCGCAGCTCGCCGCGCAGTTGCGGCGTGCATCCATGCTGGCGCTGGCTTTGCCGCATCAGGCTTTGCACACCTACGAGGCTGCTGTAGACGCTGCTCTCGCGGTGCTCCCCGCTGCGGAGCGCGGCACCGAAGTCGAGCGCTTGGTGCGCCAGCGCGTGGGCCAGCAGACCTATCGTGATGCGCTGCTGGATTATTGGGGTGGTGCCTGCGCCGTCACTGGCATCAATGTGCCCGAAGTGCTGCGCGCCAGCCACGCCATGCCCTGGGCCGACTGCACCGGCGACACCGAGCGCCTGGATGTGTTCAACGGGTTTTTGCTGGCGGCGAACCTCGATGCGTTGTTCGACCGCTTCCTCATCAGCTTCGATGAGCAGGGTGGTTTGTTGGTGAGCCGTGCGTTGCTGGAACCGCAGCGCACAGCCCTTGGATTGCATCAGTCATTGCGTCTGCGCTGGCTGGCACCGGAACATGCGCCGTATCTGGCTTACCATCGCGAACGCATGGCAACTGAACGACCCACCTGATTAGCCTCAAACCTCAGCAGGCAACGGCAAGAAACCGCGCCTATGTCAGCCCGATGCAGTTCGAGCAAACATGGCTTGCCGCTCCACCACGGCAAGCCCAATCATGCAACTGATTAGCGCTGA
Organism: Thiomonas sp.; assembly: GCA_027443745.1. The sequence continues at coordinate 719 of DAIAZB010000337.1, forward strand.
TCTTCAGCACGGCGAGAACACCGGCACGGCGCGCAGGGTGTGCTCGGAGCGTGGTTTGCAGCGCGCAGCGGCGACCAGCAGGCGCGGGATAAGCGCTTTCAGATGAAAACGGCGATTAAAGCGCCGGGCTGCTTCGCCAAGGTAGCGGTCGGCGTACTTGAAGAAGTGGAACGCATGGTGAGTGCCATCCAGCGAGCGCTTGAGATTGCCCGGCACGATGTTGACCCAGCGTGCGCCTTCGTCCTCGCAGGCGGCCTTGCGCGTGCTGGCGACGATGACGGTGTGCGCGTGGCCCTGATCGACGATGGCGCGAAACGCGCCGAGGCCATCGCTGTAAACCTCGGCACCAGGGACCAAGTGCGTTTGGCCCCACGCCTGGATCGCCTTCTTGTCGAAGGTCGGCACGGGTTCGATCACGGCGTGGCCGGGATAGCCCTCGGCATCGGTCTCCACCGCGATCAGGAACGGCCGTTTGTTTTCCGAGCCACGCCCCGGCTTGCCGCCGGGCAGTTTGCCGCCAAGGTAAGCGTCGTCGATCTGCACGAAGCCATCGAGCTGGCGCCCGATCTCACGATCGGTCATCGCCTGCATCAGCTTGTCCCTTGGGGACTTCCTTCGGTCGTGCTTGATGCGCCAGGCCGTGCGATAGCACACCCCGAGGTGGCGTTTGAGCGACAGCGCCGAGAGGCCGTTCTTGCTGTGCGTTAGCAGGTACAGAGCGAGGAACCACGTGGTCAGCGGCAGCTTGCTGCTGGCGAAGACGACCAACGGAAGTCCCCAAGGGATCGTGCCGCCGCGCAGACTGGTCTGTGCGTGGCAAGCACTGCACTGCCAGTAGGTTTGGCCAAAGCGCCGGAAGCGGCTGGCGTGGGCATGCCCGCAGTCGGCACAGACGGGTCCATGACGTTTCGTGTGGATGCAGTGAGCCCTGCGCTCAGGTTATCGCCTGCTGGAACGGCGAAACCGGCAGGTCGAGTCGGGCCTTGAGCAGGTAGACGATGGTGCGCAGATTGCGGAAGGTGCGGAAGCCGCGGG
>DAIAZB010000338.1 GCA_027443745.1 Thiomonas sp.
GCTGGCCGATGGCCTGCCGCGTGGCTATTCCTGGCGCTTGATGGCTCCGGTGGCGGCGTTTTGCGGCGTCGGCTTCACCATGTCCTTGTTCATCGCCAGTCTGGCTTTCCATGCCGATGCGCAGGAATTCGATGCCGCCAAAATCGGCGTGCTGCTGGGCACCATGTCGGCGCTGACGGCCGGAACATGGATTACGCGCCGGCTCTACCCGGTCGCGCCCAAAGCGGTCTGAGGCTCCGGTCATGCCGCAAGTCGATCCGCCCGAGCAAGCCGCTGAACTGCTGCGCTACTGGTTTGGCGAGGCGGCGCACGACGTCCAGGCGACCTGGGTGTCACGCCGTGCGCTGTGGTTCGGCAAGGATGCCGCACTGGATGCCGAGATCCGCGCCCGTTTCGGCGCCCTGCAGGTGCTGGCGGCCGCGGGTGCACTCGCGAGCTGGGCCCGCTCCCCGCGCGGCGCCCTCGCGCTCATCCTGCTGCTGGACCAATGCCCGCGCAATCTGTTTCGCGCCTCGCCACAGGCCTTCGCCACGGACGCGCAAGCCCTGCGCCAGGCCTTGGCGATGGTGGACGCCGGGGACGATGCACGCCTGTGGCCCATCGAGCGCGTGTTCGTGTATCTGCCGCTCGAGCATGCCGAGGAGCTTGCGGCGCAGCAGCAGTCGGTGGCCTTGTTCACCGCGCTGCGCGACACCGCGCCGCAGGCCGACCGTGCGCGCTTCGACGACTTTCTCGATTTCGCCCAACGCCACCACGCCATCATGGCCCGGTTCGGCCGTTTTCCGCATCGCAACGCCATCCTCGGCCGTGCCAGCAGCGCGGAAGAGCGCGCCTTTCTGCAACAGCCGGGTTCAGGGTTCTGACCCGTGGGGCGCGAACCCGCGGGAGTGGCGCGGTCGTTGTGCAGGGCCTGCCTGGCGCGGCCTATACTTGACGCAGCTTGTCGGAGTGCCTTGCATCGGAAGTTGCCTGGCTGAGATCGCACGATCGCGAAATCCGCTGAACCTGATCGGGACCATCCCCGCGTAGGAAACCAAGTCGCCAGGCCGCAAACCCAGGCGCTTCGGCAGGCCCACCATCCCCAGGAGGCCACCATGTCCGAAGTTCGCCGCGCCGTCGACCCCGAGCGCCTGTCCAGCCGCATCACCCGCACCCCGTTTCCGGCCTCGAGCAAGGTCTATACCGAAGGCCCGCAAGGCGTCAGCGTGCCATGGCGTGAAATTGCCTTGTCCGACACCCTGATGCAGGAATCGCCCAGCGTCACGCGGCTGCTGAAAAACACCCCGCTGCGGGTGTACGACACCTCCGGCCCCTACACCGACCCGCAGGCCGCCATCGACGTGCGCGCCGGCCTGTCCAAACTGCGCGAGGCCTGGATCGCCGCGCGCGGCGACACCGAGCAGCTCACAGGCCCCAGCAGCGCCTTCGGCCGCGAGCGCGCCCGCGACCCGGCCACCGCTGCGCTGCGCTTCGCCCAGCCGCCCGCACCGCGCCGCGCCAAGGCCGGGGCCAATGTCAGCCAGATGCACTACGCCCGGCGCGGCATCGTCACGCCCGAGATGGAGTACATCGCGCTGCGCGAGAACCTGCTGCGCGCCCAGTTGCCCGAAGCGCTGCAGCAGAACGGCGGCCAGCACCGCGGCAGCTGGTTCGGCATGCGCCACGACATCACCGGCGAGTTCGTGCGCCAGGAAGTGGCCGCGGGCCGCGCGGTGATTCCGGCCAACATCAACCACGCCGAGATCGAGCCGATGATCATCGGCCGCAACTTCCTCACCAAGGTCAACGCCAACATCGGCAACTCCGCCGTCACCTCCGACATCGAGGACGAGGTGGACAAGATGGTGTGGGCCATCCGCTGGGGCGCCGACACCGTGATGGACCTGTCC
>DAIAZB010000339.1 GCA_027443745.1 Thiomonas sp.
CCATGAACAGCCTGCGGCGAATGCTCAACGTGCTCGATCTGTTTCGACCCGATCAACCGGTGATCGACGTGGACGTGATCTGCAAGGAACTCGGCTACACCCCCGCCAGCGCCTATCGCTACCTGCGGGAGCTCGGCGGCGTGGGCCTGCTGGTGCGCCTGCCCCACGGCTACGCGCTCGGCCCTCGGGTGATCGAGCTCGAGCACCAGATGAGCGACCATGACCCGCTGATCGTGCAGAGCCGCGATCTGGTGCGCGATCTGTGCGAGCAGACCGGCCTGGACGTGCTGATCAGCGAGTGGTACGGGGGCGCGGTGGTGAACGTGCTGATCCAGCGCGGCAGCGATGAGGGGCCTCTGGGCGGCGGGCGTGGCAGGTCCATCGACCTGTTCCAGACTGCAACGGCGCGCGTGGTGCTGGCCTACCTGCTGCCGCGGCAGATCCGCAAGGTCTTCGATGCCCATGCCGACAAGCCGGAGTGGGCGCATCTGCGCCTGGACTGGAAGGAGTTCTCGAAGGGAATGCTGGCCATCCGCAAGCAGGGCTACTGCATCAGCGAAAGCGAACTGCACGCGGGACGCATGGGCGTGGCCGCTCCGATCTTCGACGAGAAGAAGCGTGTGCTGGGCAGCATGACCCTGGTTGGTCGCACCACGCGTTTTCGCTCCTTCGAGGAGCCCCATCTCTGCGGGCTGATCGCCCGCGCCGCCGCCGAGCTGACGGCGCGTATCGCACGGCAGTGAGCCGGACCCCTGCAGCCTCGGGACCCGGTGTTTTCCCCTGGGGCGGCTTGCCGATCCGGGATAACCTGAGCGCGCGGCCGGGTCCTACATTCGCCGGAGATTGGGCCCCGCGGCGCGGGGATCGACAGCTTCATTCAGCGAAAACAACATGGAAGACAAGCTACTCGCGGGGACCGTGGACGCGGACCAGCTCGTACCGGGCGGGGCCCACCAGTTGCGCAGGAATTCCCTCGGCCTGGTCGCGGTGGTGTTCATGGTCGTGTCGGCCGCCGCTCCGCTGACGACGGTGGCGGGAACGGTTCCCATCGCCTTCCTGCTGGGCAATGGCACCGGCGTTCCCGCCACCTATCTGTTCGTGACCCTGGTCATGCTGGCCTTCTCGGTCGGCTACGTGGCCATGTCGCGCCACGTGCGCAACGCCGGCGCCTTCTATGCCTATGCCGCGCAGGGCCTCGGGGGCTGCTGGGGCGGGGCCACGGCCATGGTGGCACTGGTCGCCTACAACGCCCTGCAGTTCGGCCTGATCGGCCTGCTGGGCGGGGTTGCCGCGAGCATGTTCTCCAGTTTCGGACTGGATCTGCCCTGGTGGAACTACAGTTTCCTGGCGGTGGCGCTGGTGGGCATCCTGGGCTACCGGCAGGTCGATCTGTCCGCCAAGGTCCTGGGCCTGCTCGTGTTCCTGGAATACGTGATCGTGCTGGTGGTGGACTTCGTGATCCTCGGCAAGGGCGGCGCGCACGGCCTGTCCACGCACCCCTTCGACCTGCACGCGATCTTCTCCGGTTCCTTTTCCGTGTCGGTGCTGTTCTGCCTGGGTTCCTTCATGGGCTTCGAGGCCACGACCATCTACGCCGAGGAGGCGCGCAATCCGGAGGTGACCATTCCGCGCGCGACCTACGTCGCGGTGCTGGTGATCGGAGTCTTCTTCGTGTTCACCTCCTGGCTCATGGTCGCGGGAGTGGGTTCCGCCCGCCTGTTGCCCGACATCCGGGCGCTGAAGGATCCGACCACCTTCTTCTTCAAATTGGCAGGCCGCTACGTTGGGGGGCCGGTGCCAGTCATCGCCAGGCTGCTGCTGGTGTCCAGCCTGTTCGCGGCGGTCTCCGCTTTCCACAATTACATCGCCCGCTACAGCTACGTGGCGGGCCGCGAGGGATTGATTCCGGCGGTCTTCGGCCGCACCCACTCGGCGCACCAGAGCCCGCACGTGGGCTCCGTGGCCCAGACCATCGGTGCGGTGATCGTGGTGACCCTGTTCGCCGCACTTCACCTGGACCCGATCCTCAACCTGTTCACCTGGGTTGCGCAGATCGGTGGTTTGGGCGTGCTGGGCATGATGACCATCACCTCGCTGGCCGTGGTGGGGTTCTTCCGGCGCCATGGCGGCGTGTCGGTGTGGACCAGCATGGTGCTGCCTCTGTCCTCGGGCCTGGTCATGGCCTTCCTGTTCGTCTACATCTTTGTCAATTTCGGGGATCTCACGGGCACCCGGGGTGCCACGCTGGGCATCGTGCTGCCTTCGCTGATCCCGCTGGCCGCCCTGGTCGGATGGGCCTTGGCGCGACGCCTTCGCGCCTCCGATCCCCAGGCCTACGCAGGCATGGGCGCCAGCCGCCCCTGAGCCTGCCCAGGCACCGCGGTCTCAGTCGGCGCCGGGCCGCCCCAAGCGACTGAGCCCCCGCGGGGGATGAGCCCCGCGGCTCCAAGCTGCCCTGCGGCAGCTTGGACGGAGGCGAATCGGAGCCGCCTGCAGGCGGCGACGTGGAACAGCGAGCGAAGCGAGCGTGGGGGCCGTCGCCTCAGTCGGCGCCGGGCCGCCCCAAGCGACTGAGCCCCCGCGGGGGGCAGTTCCCTTTTCAGCGTCGGGCCGCCGCCGGCAGGACTTCGGTAGTCCTATTGGGCCAGCCGGAACCGCGCCACCGCCTGCTGCAGTTGCCGCGCCTGCGCGTTCAGTTCCTCCGCCGTCGCCGCAAGCTGTTCCGATGCGGCGGCACCCTGCTGCGTGGCCGCGTTGATCTGCGCCACAGCGGTGTTGATCTGGGCGATGCCGGTGGCCTGCTCCGCTCCCGCCGCGTGGATCTCCTCGACCAGGGTCGAGGTCCTGGTGATCGCCGGAACCATCTGCTCGAGCAGG
>DAIAZB010000340.1 GCA_027443745.1 Thiomonas sp.
TCGAAGTGTTCAACGAATGATGGCAATGCGCTTGTTCAGCAGCCTCACGCCCAGTGACAGGCAGTAGCTGAGGACGAAATACACCACGGCGACGAAGGTGTACATCTCGACGATACGGCTGTCGCGCTGGGCGATTTTGACTGCGGCGCCAACGAAGTCGGTGACGTTGAGCAGCGCCACCAGCGACACGTCCTGGAACAGCACGATGGTCTGTGTCAACAGCACCGGCAGCATATTGCGCAGCGCCTGCGGCAGGATGATCAGGCGCATGGACTGGGAATAGTTGAATCCCATGGCGTAGGCCGCGCCGAGCTGGCCCTTGGGTATGCTCTGGATGCCGGCCCGCACAATTTCGCAAAAGTACGCGCCCTCGAACAAGATGAAGGTGACGTAAGCCGAGCGCTCGGCGCCGATGCGCGGCGGGTACTCTGCACCCGTGACCCACTGCAGCATGATGGGCACGAGGAAGTAAAACCAGAAAATGACCAGAAGCAGCGGGATGGAACGCATCAGGTTCACATAGGCCGCAGCCACCCAGGCCAGGGACTTGATGCTGGACAGCCGCGCCAGCGCCAGCAGAATGCCCCACAGCGTGCCACCCATGGCCGCCACCACCGTGAGCTGTAGGGTGTAGGCCAGGCCCTTCATCAGGAAGGGCAGCGATTGCACGATGGCGGACCAGTCGAACGCACCCATCTCAGATTTTCCCGCCGATGTATCCCGGCACCGCCACGGCACGTTCGACCCACGCGAACACACGATTGATGGAAAACGCCACGGCCATGTACAGCAAGGTCGCAGCGCCGAAGGCGGCGAAGTACTGGAAGGTCATCTCGCCCATCTCGCGCGTGCGAAAGAACAGCTCGGTCAGCCCGATGGAATAGGCCACCGCCGAGTTCTTCACCAGATTCATCGATTCGGACGTGAGCGGCGGCATGACGACGCGAAACGCCATGGGCAAGAGCACATAGCGATAGGTTTGCCCTGGCGTCAGCCCTATCGCATAACCGGCCATGCGTTGGCCTCGCGGCAGCGACAAGATGCCGGACTTGACCTGTTCGGCGATGCGAGCCGAGGTGAACAGCCCGAGGCACACCACCGAGGTCAGCAACTGGAACTGGGTCGGATCCATCGCGATGGCCAGGCGCTTGAGCGGCGGGATGAACTCCGGGATAACGAAATACCAGAGGAAGAATTGCACCAGCAGCGGTATGTTGCGGAACAGTTCCACATAGGCGTCGCCCAGGGCCACGACCCAGCGTTTGTTGGTGGTGCGCACGACGCCCAGCAGCGAGCCCAGCGTCATGCCCACGACCCAAGCCAGGACGACGAGGATGAGGGTGAATTCCAGACCGGAGAGCAGCGACATCGCCCAGGTGGTGTCGCCATCCGGGGTGTTTTGCGAAAAAATGCCGAGTTTGAGCATGGCTGGCTTTCAGACCGTGGCCTTCGGTGGTGCGAGGGCTGTTTGCTGGTGCCGTCCCTGGAGGTCAGGTTCGGCACCAGCATGCATCTGCTGGCGACACAGCGCAGGCGCAGCCCGCGCTGCGGCCAGACGGCTTACTCCACGCCCTTGTCGTTGGGGTGGGCGAAGGCTTCCTTGATCGCTGCGGTTTCCGCGAAATTCAGATTGATGCCTTTGGGCGGAATCGCGCTGGTGAACCACTTGGCGTAAATCTGGTTGATCGCGCCCGACTTCATCACACCGTCGATGGTCTTGTCCACGAGGGCCTTGAACTCAGGATCGTCCTTGCGCAGCATCATGCTGTAGGGCTCGCTGCGCAGCGAGCCGGGCAGGATCTTGTAGGCGGCAGGGTCTTTGGAGTTGGCGATCTGGCCGGCCAGCAGGATGTCGTCCATGACGAAAGCCACGGCGCGGCCGTCAGCCATCAGCAGGAAGCTCTCAGCATGATCCTTGCCATAAATTTCCTTGAAATCCAGGTCCTTGGTTTTTTCGTATTTCTTCAGCAGCGGCACGGAGGTGGTGCCGGAGGTGGTGACAATGGTCTTGCCCCCGAGTTGCGCGAAGTCGTTGATGCCCGAATCCTTCTTCACCGCGGCAGTGACGTTGATGACGAAGTAGGTGGGACCGAACGCCACCTGCTTTTGCCGCGCAACCGAATTGGTGGTGGAGCCGCACTCC
>DAIAZB010000341.1 GCA_027443745.1 Thiomonas sp.
TCCTGCAGCGCGCCGCCGGCGCGCACGGCGGTGTAGAACTTGTCGTACCACTCGACGAAGTCGGTTTCGAATTTCACCAGGAACACACCCATGCCCGGGATCACGCACAGGTAGGCGAGGAAGACCGGCAGGTCGTAGATCGTCGAGGCGCGCAGCGGGCCGATGACCACGTTGGAGGTTTGGGGCGTGTACCAGAACACCAGCTTGTCGGCCCATACGCCCAGGTTGTAGAGCGTGCCACCGGCCAGCAGCGAGGGGAACATGGCGCCGCGCTTGAAGCAGTCGAGCGTGATCGGGCGGGTGGGCGGAAAGTTGCGCAGCACCAGCCACATCATCGCGGTCCACATGAGGAACTGGCCGCCGAGAAAACCCGCCAGCAGGCCTTCCAGCCCCCAGCCCCGCAACAGGTAGGACTGCAGCACCGAGAGCCCGTAGCCAACGGCATACAAGGCCAGGATCGCGCGGTATTGCTTGAGCCCGGAGAGAAACACCGTGACGATCCAGATGTCGCACAGCAGCGGCAAGCCGCCGGCAAGCAGCACGCGGTACAAATTGCTTTCACGCGGAAACAGGCACAGTGCAGCCATCCATCCCAGTGCACCGGCCACGGCCGTGCTGATCAGCAGCACGCCGAGAAAAGCGGGGGCGACCTCGTCCCGGCGCTTGGCATACAGGGCATCGGCCACCCAGCGCGTGAAGCCGAGTTGCAGGCCGCCGGAGAGCACCAGCGAACTCATGATCAGATAGGTGACGGTCACCTGGAACTGGGTGATGAGCAGGTTGGGCACCACCACGCCCAGCGAGAGCAGACCGGTGACGATGAGTCCCAGAATGGAGAACACCCACGGCCCGGAACTGATGATGGAGGCGTAACTGTAGGCGCGCAGCAGGCCCAGGTAGGACTGGCTGCGCAGCAGCTTGCGCAACTCGAAGCCGATACCTGCCATCAGCCGCTCCCCGTACCTTGCGGATGGTTGCCCATGCCGGGGCTGGTCGCGCCCGTATCGGCCGGCGCGAGGCGGCCCGCCGTGGCTGCGGTGTGCCCGACGTCATCCGCGCCCGCAGCTTTTGCCGCTTGCGGGATGCGGCCTTCGCGCAGTGCGGTGGCAACGGCGCCACGCGCTGGGGCGGCTGTGGCGCTGGCCTGGTCGCTGCGCGCCAGCGCGTCCTCGTACACCGCGCGGTACTTGGCGAACATGATGGGCTGGGTGTAGTAGCGCTCGACCCGGGCGATGGCCGCGGCCTGGGCCCGGGCATAGGCGGCCGGATCGGACAGCAAGGCGGTGCAGGCCTCGCCCAGGCCTTGGGCATCGGCGATGCCGACCACGGCACCGGCACTGCCCAGAGCCTCGTCTTCCGGGCCCAGACCGTCGATGAGCTGCTTGCACGAGCCCACGTCGGTGGTCACTGCGGGCACCCCGGCGGCATAGCCTTCGAGCAGCACCAGCGGCAGCGCCTCGCTGATGGACGACAGCACCACCACTCCCACCTTGGGCAGCAGTTCGACCAGCTTCTGGAAGCCGAGGAATTTGAGCCGATCGCCGAGCTCCAGGCTGTCGGCCAGCTCATGGCACTCGCGCGCGTAGTCGGGATGCTCGTCCTCCGGGCCGGCGATCCAGCCTTCGAGCCCGGGCATGCGGCCGCTCGCCACGCGGACCGCGCGGATGAAGGTTTTCACATCCTTGATGGGCACGACGCGGCCGATCAGGCACATCACCGCCGGCGGCTGCGCGGGGCGCTGGCTGCGGGTGGCGGCGAATGGCGGCACGTTAATGCCGTTGGCCACCAGGCAGGTGGTGGCCGGCTCCGCGCCATCGGCCAGCTGACGCAGGCGGTTGGCCTCGTACAGGGCGATCACCGGATCGGCGGCGTCGTAGCACATGCGTCCGAGCGACTCGAACAGCCGGATCCACAGCGCGCGGAAATAACCCGCTTCACCGGCATTGCGTTCCAGCACCGGCATGTTGTCGCTGATCCACTGCGCCGAGAACAGGTCGATGCGCCGCTCCTTGGTGTAGATGCCATGCTCCGAAAGGACGAGAGGCCGCCCCGTGAT
>DAIAZB010000342.1 GCA_027443745.1 Thiomonas sp.
GGCTACTGCGACGACATCGTCGTCACCATCCATTCCGACAACTCCATCAGCGTCACCGACAACGGCCGCGGCATTCCCATCGGCATCAAGCACGATGACAAGCACGAGCCCAAGCGCAGCGCAGCCGAAATCGCGCTCACCGAATTGCATGCCGGCGGCAAGTTCAACCAGAACAGCTACAAGGTTTCGGGCGGCCTGCACGGCGTGGGTGTGAGCTGTGTCAATGCGTTGTCGCAGTGGCTGCGACTGACCGTGCGGCGCGATGGCGCGGTGCATGTGCTGGAGTTTGCCCGCGGCGCGGTGCAGGGCCGCATCACTGAATTGCGCGACGGCATCGAACTCTCGCCCATGCGCGTGCAGGGCAAGACCGACAAACGCGGCACCGAGGTGCACTTCCTGCCGGATTCCGAGATTTTCGACAACGTCGATTTTCATTACGACGTGTTGGCCAAACGCCTGCGCGAACTCTCCTTTCTCAACAACGGCGTCAAGATCCGCCTGGTCGACGAACGCCAGGGCAAGGAGGACAACTTCGCCTACACCGGTGGGGTGAAAGGTTTTGTCGAGTACATCAACCGCGGCAAAAGCGTGCTGCACCCGACCATTTTCTACGCCATGGGCGAGAAGATGACCGAGCAGGGATCGCCCATCATTTCCGAAGTCGCGATGCAATGGAACGATGGCTACGCCGAGAACATGCTTTGCTACACCAACAACATTCCGCAGCGTGACGGCGGCACCCACCTCACCGGCATGCGCGCGGCCATGACCCGCGTCATCAACAAATACATCGACGACACCGAGTTGGCGAAAAAGGCCAAGGTCGAGGTCACCGGTGACGACATGCGGGAGGGCCTGACCTGCGTGCTGTCCGTGAAAGTGCCCGTCCCCAAGTTCTCCAGCCAGACCAAGGACAAGCTTGTATCCAGCGAAGTACGCGCCCCGGTGGAAGAGGTGGTGGCCAAGGCCCTGACCGACTACCTGCAGGAGAATCCGAACGACGCCAAGGTGATTTGCAGCAAGATCGTGGACTCGGCGCGCGCCCGTGAAGCCGCGCGCAAGGCACGCGAGCTCACGCGCCGCAAGGGCGTGCTCGACGGCATGGGTCTGCCGGGCAAGCTGGCCGACTGCCAGGAGAAAGACCCGGCGCTGTGCGAGATCTACATCGTCGAGGGCGACTCCGCCGGCGGCTCGGCCAAGCAGGGACGCGACCGCAAATTCCAGGCCATCCTGCCGCTGCGTGGCAAGATTCTCAACGTCGAGAAGGCACGCTACGAAAAGCTGCTCACCAGCAACGAAATCCTCACCCTCATCACCGCCCTGGGAACCGGCATCGGCAAGGACGATTTTGACGTCGCCAAGTTGCGCTATCACCGCATCATCATCATGACCGACGCCGACGTCGACGGCGCCCACATCCGCACCCTCTTGCTGACTTTCCTGTATCGCCAAATGGCTGAACTGGTCGAGCGCGGTCATGTCTACATCGCCCAGCCGCCGCTCTACAAGGTCAAGCATGGCAAAGACGAGCAGTACCTCAAGGATGCGCACGAGCTCGATGCCTACCTGCTGCAAGTGGCGCTGCGCGACGCCGCCATCCTCACCAGCGCGAAGCCCGACGCCACGACCCTCACGGGCGATGCCTTGCAGCAACTCGCGCGCCAGTACATGCTGGCCGAGGGCGTCATCACCCGCTTGTCCGCCTTCATGGACGAGGAGGCGCTTCGTGCCGTCACCAACGGCGTGGCCATCGCACTCGACACGCCCGAGCAGGCGACGGAATCCGCCGCCCGACTGCAGGCTTCCTTGCTGGCGGCCCACGTCAACGGCGTGGTGCCCAATGTGCGGGCCGAAACCGATCCGCGCAGCGACAAGCAGTTTCTGCGCATCGCCCGGCATCACCACGGCAATGTGCGTGCAAGCGTCATCACCGCCGACTTCGCACACGGCGCCGACTATGCCGTGCTGGCACAAACCGCACAGACCTTCACCGGCCTGCTCGCCCAGGGCGCCGTGGTCAGCAAAGGCCAGGGTGACAACGCCAA
>DAIAZB010000343.1 GCA_027443745.1 Thiomonas sp.
CAGGCCTACGCCTGGATCGAGGAAGCGGAGCGCAGCATTGCCGAGGGCCGCGAGGACGGGCTGCGCGCGCCGGCCAAGGCCAGGTTCGGCGATCTGCTCGCCGAGTACAGGGACAAGGTCAGCGCTGGCAAGAAGGGCGAGCGCTGGGAGTCCATCCGCATCGATGCCCTCTCGCGCGATCCGATCGCCGAAGTCGGGCTTCGCGAGATCGATGCTTCCCACGTGGCCGCCTGGCGCGATCGCCGCCTGCGGCAGGTCAGCGCCGGCAGCGTGCTGCGGGAATGGAACCTGCTGTCGCATGCCTGCAATGTTGCGGTGAAAGAGTGGCTCTGGCTGAAGGACAATCCATTTGCCGGCGTCAAGCGCCCGGCCCAACCCAAGGCCCGCGATCGCCTTGCCAGCGATGCGGAGATTGCCGCGATCCTCAACGCCCTGGGATACGACCCTGATGCCACGCCGATCACGTCGACTGCGCGCGTGGGTGCCGCCATGGTCTTCGCCATCGAAACGGGCATGCGTGCCAGCGAGATCCTGCGGCTTCGATGGAGCGACATCGTCGGCGCCGTGGCGATCGTGCGCGACGGCAAGACGGCGGCAGCAGCGCGGCGCGTCCCGCTCTCCTCGCGCGCCCTTGCCGTGCTGACGCAACTCCCGCGCGACGATGCACGCACCTGCTTCGATCTGCCATCGAGCATCCTGGACGCCCTGTTCCGCAAGGGCAAGGCGCGCGCACTGGTGGAGGATCTGCATTTCCACGACATGCGCCACCTGGCGATCACGCGACTGGCGAAGAAACTGCAGATCCTTGATCTGGCGCGCATGGTCGGGCACAAGGATTTGCGGATGCTGCAGATCTACTACAACGAGACCGCGGAGGCGATGGCCACAAAACTGGGTTGAGGCGCTCGATCGCAGAGCGTGCCGATGACAGTGCCTTTTTGAGCTTGCGGCGGCATCTTGATGGGTGATGATGGTTAAAACCGTCACCGGCCCTCTATGCACACACCACAGCCCTACGAACGCCACACCGGCCACGTCATCGACAAGCTGCGCGACCTGCCCGCCGGCCACGCACAGTGCATCATCATCTCCCCGCCCTACTTCGGCCTGCGCGACTACGGCCTGGAGCCGGTCGTGTACGCGCCAATGTTGGGACTGCCCGATATCAGCGTGCCTGCGGATCCTGTCCAAGGGTTGCAGAACGCTCTGTGGCAGGCCGGCGACAACTTGTCGCGTGACGTGCTGCAGTGCGCCCGATACACCATTGGCGCCAGCCCGGCAAATGCTTGATGTGCACCATATCAAGGCACTTCCAGTGGTTGATGACGACGACTGTTTGATGGGCATCGTCAGCCTGCACGACATGCTGGTGCGCGGCGGCGGCACCAGCGATTGGGTGGGCCATACGGCACCCGCGGCAAGCATGACGACGGTCTGTGTCGCCGGCGTCATGACCCGTCAGGTACTCACCACCCATCGCACCCGGCCGGTTGCCGAGCTGGTGGCACTGTTTGCCACTCTCGACGTACACCATCTACCGGTGGTGGACAACACCCGGCACGTCCTGGGCATGATCACTCAGTCGGACATGACCGCCGCGCTCGACCGATTACATCGCCAGACTGCGAGCTGAGCGGGCGCTGTGGGACTTCGAAGATACAACTCGCCTGCTGCCATCACGCTCGCACTTCGCCGTTGCGCTCAGTAGATCCCAGCCATGATTTAGCCAACAATGAGGATGAATACCACCGTCAGAACGATCAGGCCGTTGCTCGACGACTTCAGGTGCCCGGCTTGCATAGGCACCTGCACTGGCGACGAGCCTTTGACGCTCGTCCGGGTGCACGAACCCCATGCCCAGATCGGGACGTTCGGCCCACTGCAGTTCAGCCTGCGCCAGGGGCAACTTACCTTCGTCCGCTTGGGCCGAATCCGGATGCGCAGCGAGATCAGGTCACATCGCGGCACCCAATGCCAAGAGCATTGAGTTTGATCGCCGATGGCAGCAATGTTGACCGCTGACCACGGCAGGCACTTTATTTATCGAATAGGAATGGTTATCATTTGCTGAATTGCCGCGGAGTTCCTGCCATGAGACATGTCCTATTTTTCACTGCACCGGTGCTGCTCGCTCTGGCCGCCAGCACGGCGGTCGCCCGCGATCTGCCGGAGTACAAACTGGTCA
>DAIAZB010000344.1 GCA_027443745.1 Thiomonas sp.
TCTGCTCGAAAAAGTGGCCAAGCTAGGCAATCTTGGCGACGTGGTCAAAGTCAAGGACGGCTATGGCCGTAACTTCCTGATTCCCAAGCGCAAGGCGCGCACCGCCACGGCTCAGGCCTTGCGCGAATTCGAAGCCAAGCGTGCCGAACTGGAGAAGCTGGCGGCCGACAAATTGGCCACGGCCCAAGCTCTCGCCACGAAGATGGAAGGCTTGACGGTTCAACTGGTGCAGAAAGCCGGTGTTGATGGCCGCTTGTTCGGCTCCATCACCAACCACGACATTGCGGAATCGCTCGGCAAGCAAGGTTTCGACGTCACGAAAGCTGCCGTGCGCTTGTCGAATGGTCCGCTCAAAACCGTGGGTGACCACGCCGTCGACGTGGTGCTGGCTACTGACGTGACCGTGGCCATCACCGTTTCGGTGCTGGGCGATCACGCCTGAGTGTTTTCCTGCCCCAGCAAAAAAGCCGCGCATGAGCGCGGCTTTTTTGTCTCCGATTGTCAACCGCCGGCCCTTCATTGCTGCTAAACCCGCTCCCACTGATAAGCTCGTCACCATGTCTGCCATGATGGACTCCACCCTTGAGGGTTTGCGCACACCTCCGCACTCGGCCGAGGCCGAGCAATCGGTATTGGGTGGGCTCATGCTCGACAATCAAGCCTTCGATCGGGTTGCCGACATCCTGCACGTCAATTTTTTCTATCGCCATGAACATCGGCTGATCTATCAAGCCATCAGCGAGTTGATCCAGGCCACCAAACCTGCCGACGTCATCACCGTGCTGGAGGCTTTGCAGTTGCGTGGCCAAGCCGAGTCTTGCGGTGGCCTCGTTTACCTCAATGCATTGGCACAGGGTGTGCCGAGTGCGGCCAATATCCGGCGCTACGCCGAAATCGTCCGGGAGCGCGCCATTTTGCGCAATCTCGTCACCATCAGCGACGAAATTGCCCAGAGCGCGCTCAACCCGCAGGGCAGGGCGGTGCAGCAGATTCTCGATGAGGCGGAGTCGCGAATCTTTGCCATTTCCGAAGCCGGCGCCCGCGGCAAGGCTGGTTTCCAGCCCATGAAGCAGTTGCTTGGCGAATTGCTCGACCGTGTTCAGCAACTCTCCGAACACGGCGGATCGGACATCACCGGCGTGGCCACGGGCTTTGCCGATCTGGACCGCATGACGGCCGGCATGCAGGCAGGCGATCTTGTCATCATCGCGGGCCGGCCCTCGATGGGCAAAACCTCGCTCGCCATCAATATTGCCGAGCATGTGGCTGTCAACGAGCAATTGCCGGTGGCCGTGTTCAGCATGGAGATGGGTGCCTCGCAATTGGTGTTGCGCATCGTGGGTTCCTTGGGCCGCATCGATCAATCGCACCTGCGTACGGGACAACTCACGGAAGACGAATGGTCACGCCTACCCGAGACCATCGAGCGCCTCGACGAGGTGCAAATCCATATCGACGAGTCGCCGGCGCTCAACCCGTTGGAGGTCCGCGCGCGATCCAGGCGTTTGGCTCGCCAGTGCGGCAAACTAGGCTTGATCGTGGTCGATTATTTGCAACTCATGACTTCATCACGCGAGGGCGAGAATCGTGCGACAGAAATTTCCGAAATTTCCCGTTCGCTGAAAGCCCTGGCGAAGGAACTGCAATGCCCGGTCATCGCCTTGTCGCAACTCAACCGCGATCTGGAAAAACGCACCGACCGCCGTCCGGTGATGAGTGATCTGCGCGAATCGGGCGCCATCGAGCAAGATGCGGATGTGATTCTGTTCATCTATCGCGACGAGGTCTACAACAAGGACTCGAAGGATCAAGGTGTTGCCGAGATCATCATCGCCAAGCAGCGTAATGGCCCGATTGGCGTGGTCAATCTTGCATTCCTGCGGCAACTCACACGGTTCGAGAATCTGGCACGCGAGTTCTAGGACCTGTCGCCTCCTGCTGAATCTCGCCCGTTTGGCTTACAAAATGTCCGTGGCGTGATCGGCCAAGCGGCTGCGTTCGCCACGCGCCAGAGTGATATGTCCGCTGTGCTTCCAGCCCTTGAAACGGTCGACAACATAAGTCAGGCCTGAGCTGCCTTCGGTCAGGTAAGGCGTATCGATCTGGGCGATATTGCCCATGCAGATGATCTTGGTCCCGGGGCCGGCACGCGTGATCAGCGTCTTCATTTGCTTGGGCGTCAAATTCTGCGCTTCGTCGATGATGACGAACTTGTTCAGAAACGTCCGACCGCGCATGAAGTTCATGCTCTTGATCTTGATCTTCGAGCGGATGAGCTCTTGTGTCGCAGCTCGCCCCCATTCACCACCCTGGGATGCGCCGCCCGACTGGTTCAACACCTCGAGGTTATCGTCAAGCGCTCCCATCCAGGGTGACATTTTTTCTTCTTCGGTGCCCGGCAGATAACCGATGTCTTCACCGACAGGAACCGTGACGCGAGTGATGATGATTTCGTTGTAACGCCGCTCCTCCAGCACTTGGTAAAGGCCTGCAGCCAGTGCAAGCAGGGTCTTGCCGGTGCCAGCCTGGCCCGTGAGTGTCACGAAGTCCACTTCCGGATCGAGCAGCAGGTTCAGCGCGAAATTCTGTTCCCGGTTCCGCGCCGTGACCCCCCAGACACCATTTTTCTGATGACTGAAGTCGCGGATGACCTGCAGCACCGCAGCGGAAGCACGGATTTCCTTCACCCGGGCATACAGGGGCGTAGCGCTCGGTGACTCCCAGTACACAGCCTGATTGACCAGCATGGCTGAAACCAGCGGTCCCTGCAGACGATAGAAGGGCTGGCCGCCTTGCTGCCAGCTCTCCACCGACTGTGCCTGCTGCTCCCAGAAATCGGCCGGCAGGGGAAAGACACCTGTATAGAGCAAGTCCGCGTCGTCCAACGTCTTGTCGTTGGCGTAGTCTTCCGCGTGCAGGCCCAGGGCGCGCGCCTTTACACGCATATTGATGTCCTTGGACACCAGTACGACGGGACGCTCGGTATGCGTCTGTGTCAGTGCCTGCAGGACGGCCAGGATCTGGTTGTCGGCCTTGCCTTGCGGCAGGGCTTCTGGCAAGCGTGCTTCGTGCGCACGGGTCTGGAAAAACAGCCGGCCGCGCGCTTCGCGGTGACCCGTATGGTCCAGCTTGATGCCCGACTCAATGCCGCCCTCAGCCCCGGCCACCAGCACGTCCAACTCCCGGCTGGCTTGACGCGCATTGCGGGCCACCTCGGACATGCCTTTCTTGTGCCCATCCAGCTCTTCAAGCGTGATCATGGGAAGGTACACATCATGTTCCTCGAAGCGGAACAACGAGGTCGGATCGTGCATCAGGACGTTGGTGTCCAGCACAAACAATTTCGCCACTTCTGACGTCTTTTCAACAATGCGCTTGGCCGCTTTACGCGGTGCGTTCGGTTTGCTAGGCGGAGTGCCAGCCGATGACTCCAATGCGCTGGTGGCTAGCGCAAACGCAGGTGCTGGATGGGACGACACTTGGGCATTGGGCAGCATGCGCTCGGCCGAGCGGGTTGGTACCGGCTTGGCGGGAACAACGCTGCGTGCCGGGTTGGTGCGCAACGTGACTGCGGCGACCACAGCTTGGTCATCGGGCACTAACGAGGCTTTCACCAGGGAACCGAGTTTCGTTGGGGGCTTGGGCAGTGGCATGGCGATGAATGCGTGGGAAAGGGCTCTGGCGGAGGCTGGACGTCAGCGAAAACGTGTGCCGCAAAGCACACAACCGCTTTCAGCCATGACCGAAAAGCGGTT
This sequence comes from Thiomonas sp., assembly GCA_027443745.1. The sequence continues at coordinate 3,756 of DAIAZB010000344.1, forward strand.
GTGTGGTTTACGACGCGGACCAACTGACGACATACCAGTCATTTGGCGCATGGCAGAGTTTGCGTAGCGGATCGACGCCTGTGTTCAGTTGGATTCAAAGTTTACGGACGGCTTCGAGCACGTCTTCAACGTGGCCGGCCACCTTGACGCCGCGCCATTCCTCGCGGAGAACGCCCTCGGCATCGAACAAAAAAGTGCTGCGCTCGATACCCTTGACCTTCTTGCCGTACATGATCTTGTTCTTGACTACACCGAACATGTGGCAGAGCTTTTCTTCAGTGTCGGCAATCAGGTCGAAGGGTAATTCGAGGTGCGTGCGGAATTTGTCGTGCGAAACCAGGTTGTCGCGCGAGACACCGAAGATGACAGCTCCTGCCGCCTCGAACTCCGCGTAGAGATCACGAAACTGCATGGCCTCGGTGGTGCATCCAGGCGTCATGTCCTTGGGGTAGAAATACAGGATAAGTTTTTTGCCCTGATAGTTTTTTGGGCTGAATTTGATTTCGCTCGTGGCCGTAGCCTCGAAATCCGGAACAAGCTTGTTGAGCACCAAAGCCATGAAGTCTCCTGATAGCGGGCCGTACAGGTCAGTAACGGCTCTGAATGAGCCCACCGTCACCGCATTGCGGACTGAACGCCCACGCCTGCCGAAGGCACCCGTCAAACAAACAACGTAGATTTTAGCAAGTGGAGTTACAAATCATCGCCACGCACGGCAATGGGCGTATGCGGCAAAGGATCAATCAACAGTCCGGCCACGACCTTGCGGCCCTCAGCCGCCAAGATGTTGTAGGTCCGGCAGGCTGCTGCTGTATTCATGATTTCGAAACCAATGCCATGCTCCATCAGCACGCGCAACACACCAGGTTTCGGAAATTGTTGACGATTTCCGGTGCCAACAATGACGATCTCGGCTTGGTTTTTAATCAGGCGAGCGAAATGGCTCTCTGCGAGGGCTGCGAAGCCGTCTTGACCCCAGGCCTCGGGCGGCATGTCGGAGCCGACGCAGATGCCATGCTCGTAGCGCACGCCATTGACCGTCACGAAGCCAGGGCCTTGCGCGGAAATGGTGAACTGGGCCGGGCTCGAATCCGGTTGCAGCTTCATGAAACGGGGGTTTCGCCTTGGGCGATGTCTCTGACAAACGCGTTAGATTATAGGGTTAGGTCCACTGCCGTTGGTGCTGATGGCGGCCCAAGTTCAGGGTTGAATCGAAGGCAAATCCGGTCCATGGAGGCAAGGTGCGGGAATTTCGAAAGTCGAACAAATTGGCGGATGTCTGCTACGACATTCGAGGCCCGGTGCTGGACAAGGCCCGTCAGATGGAGGAGGACGGCCACCGGATCATCAAGCTGAATATTGGCAATCTGGCCGTGTTTGGGTTTGATCCGCCGGATGAAATCGTGCAGGACATGATTCACAACCTGCCACAGGCCGCCGGCTATACCGACTCGAAGGGTTTGTTCGCACCGCGCAAGTCCATCGTCCACTACACCCAGCAACAGGGCGTGGCCGGCGTGAGCATCGATGATGTCTTCATTGGCAACGGCGCATCCGAGCTCATCAACATGAGCATGAACGCCTTGCTCAACAACGGTGACGAGGTGTTGATTCCCGCGCCTGATTACCCGCTCTACACCGCGGCTGTTTCGCTGTCTGGCGGCAAGCCGGTGCACTACCTATGCGACGAGCAGTCCGACTGGTATCCCGACATTGCCGACATTCGCAAGAAGATCACACCCAACACCAAAGCCCTGGTCGTGATCAACCCGAACAACCCGACCGGCGCGCTCTATCCGAAGGAATTGCTGCTGGAACTGGTGCAAGTGGCGCGCGAACATGAACTGGTGGTGTTTGCCGATGAAATCTATGACAAGACCCTGTACGACGGCCATGTCCATCTGAGTCTTTCCTCGCTGGCTGACGACGTGCTGTTCGTCACCTTCAACGGGTTGTCGAAAAATTACCGCGCCTGCGGCTACCGTTCGGGTTGGATGGTGGTGTCGGGCAACAAGCGCCATGCGCGTGATTACATCGAGGGCCTGGCGATGCTGGCGTCCATGCGCCTGTGCGCCAACACGCCAGGTCAGCTTGCCATCCAGACCGCGCTGGGCGGCTACCAAAGCATCAAGGATCTGGTGGCGCCGAATGGCCGACTGACCAAGCAGCGCGATCTTGCCTATGAACTGCTGACGCAGATTCCCGGCGTGAGCGTGGTCAAGCCCAAGGCTGCGTTGTATATGTTCCCCAGGCTGGACCCGAAGGTCTACCCCATCGTCAACGATCAACAGTTTGCCTACGACTTGCTGGCCGAGGAAAAGGTGCTGATCGTGCAAGGGACGGGTTTCAACTGGCCGCGCCCGGATCATTTCCGCCTTGTCTTCCTGCCCAATGCCGATGATCTGACCGAGGCCATCGGCCGCATCGCGCGCTTTCTCGAACATCAGCGTAAGAACAAGCGCAAGCCCATTGCAGCTTGATGCTGTCCGGAGTTTTGGCGCCGGGCCTTTCCCCATTTCGTTCAACACGATGAATCCAATTCAAATCGCTCTGCTGGGCGCAGGTACGGTGGCCACAGGGGTCGTCAAGGTGCTCGAACGCAACCAAGAAGAATTGCGTCGCCGCGCTGGCCGCGGCATTGCGGTGGCGGCAGTCGCCGCGCGAAATCCTGACAAGGCGCGCCAGTCCATGGACACCGTGTTGCCCATCACGCAGGACTTCATGGGGCTGGCGACCCGAGCCGACATCGACATCGTGGTCGAACTGCTGGGCGGCACCTCGCCAGCGCGTGAACTGGTGCTCGCTGCAATTGCCGCGGGCAAGCATGTCGTCACCGCGAACAAGGCGCTGATCGCGCTGCACGGCAATGAAATCTTCGCCGCAGCCCAGGCCAAGGGCGTGATGGTGGCATTCGAGGCGGCGGTGGCCGGCGGCATTCCCATCATCAAGGCGCTGCGCGAGGGACTGGCGGCCAATCGCATCGCCTGGGTTGCCGGCATCATCAACGGCACCACCAATTTCATCCTCTCGGAAATGCGCGACAAGGGCTTGAGCTTCGATGCCGTGCTGCGCGAGGCGCAACAACTGGGCTACGCCGAAGCCGACCCGACCTTCGACATCGAGGGCATCGACGCCGCACACAAGATCACCATTCTGTGCGCCATCGCCTTCGGTGTTCCTGTGCAATTCGACAAGGCGCATGTGGAAGGCATCACGCATCTCGACGCAGCCGACATCCGCTATGCCGAGCAACTGGGCTATCGCATCAAACTGCTGGGCATCACGCGGCGGGCGCCCGAGGGCATCGAGTTGCGCGTGCATCCCACCCTCATCCCGGCAACGCGGCTGGTGGCCAATGTGGAAGGCGCCATGAATGCCGTGCTGGTGCAAGGAGACGCCGTG
>DAIAZB010000345.1 GCA_027443745.1 Thiomonas sp.
TGATGCAGTTTCACGGCGAGCCGGCCACCATCTCCAGCCTGGTGGAAATCACCGCGCGCAAGAACTACGAACGCGAGTTGCAGCGCCTGGTGCATACCGATCCGCTGACCGGACTGCTCAACCGGCGCGGCTTCTTCAGCCAGGCGACGATACTGTTGCAAGCTGCGCGGTCACGCGGCGAGACCATGGCCGTGCTGCTGATGGACGCCGACCATTTCAAGCGCGTCAACGACACCCACGGCCATGCGGTCGGCGACGAAGCGCTGCGCCAGATCGGCGGCATCATCCAGACGCAGTTGCGCGATGGCGACGCCCTGGCCCGTGTCGGCGGCGAAGAGTTTGCCTGCCTGCTGCCCAATACCGCGCTGCGGCAGGCCATCGATATTGCCGAGCGCATCCGCGACGCCGCCGCCGCGCAGGATCTGCACTGCGTCGGCGTGCGCGTTCAGGTCAGCCTGAGCCTGGGAGTGAGTCTGATCGGCGCCTCCGAGCAGCGTGTCGACGAAGCGCTTGGCCGCGCCGATCGGGCCATGTACACGGCCAAGCAGGCCGGGCGCAACCGGGTCGACCAGTTGATCTGAGCCCACCGCAGCCATGCCCGCCATGCCCGCCTCGCGCCCCGACACCGCGGTCCTCGTCGACGCCGCGAGCCTCACCGCGGCGCGGTTCAGGCCCAGCGGCCTGTTTGCCGATGCGCTGCTGGACGACCGCTATGTGCTGGCCAACTGGCCGCGCATCCGCCAGCGCGTGCGCGACATCGCGCTGTATGGCGGCAGCGCCTTCACCCTCATGGGGTTCGTGGACTGGGCCGTTCTCGGCCCCACGCCCTGGCTCGGGCTCATTCTGCTGGGGCGACTGGCGTTCGCCGGTTTCGCCTTGCTGCTGGTGCGCCACAGCCTGCGCGCAACCCTCGGGCGAGCACAACTGGCACGCCTGCGGCGCCAGCTCTTCGTCTTCGAGCTGCTCGCCATTCCCACCTTCCTGCTGGAGGTCTGGGCCCTGCCGGATCCGGTCGTCTTCAGCGCGATGAATGCGCTCACCTTGGTGTACGCGCTCTACGCCTACGCCCCGCTGCTGTGCCGGCATTCGCTCTGGCTCGGCCCGCTGCTCACCCTGCCGTTCCTGGCCTTGATCACGCTGGGCACGCCACTGCCCCGGCATCTGATCGACAGCGCCGTGCTGCTGCTGGGGTTCGCCAATCTCGCCGGCTGGCAACTCGCCGTGCGCCAGGCGCGGCAACTGCGCCTGGCCTGGCTCGACCGCGAGGCGCTGCAACTCGAAGTGGCCGAGCGCAAGCGCGCCGAGCAGGCCCTGGAGCGCGGCGAAACCTTTCAGCGCCGCCTGTTCGAAGCCGCCCCGGTGGCCATGGTGCTGCTGCGCCTGGAGGACGGCGCCATCCTGCGCCACAACCAGGCGGCGCGTGCGCTGCTCGACCCCAAGGGCCTGCGCCGCGAGCCGCTGGTATCGGCCGATTTCTACGCCGACCTGCAGCGCCGCGAGCCCTTGCGCGCCCAACTGCGCGCCGGGCATCCGCTGTCGCAGATCGAACTGCAGTTGCGCGATACCGAAGGACTGCTGCGCGACACGCTGGTGTCGGCCCAGCCGATTGAACACGATGGCCAAGCCTGTGTGCTCATCGGCCTGACCGAGGTCTCCGGGCTGAAGCTGCTGCAGCGACAGTTGCAGCAGCAGGCCGAGCAGGACCTGCTCACCGGCCTGCCCAACCGCCGCGGTTTCGTCTCCAACAGCGCCGACCTGCTGCAACGGTCCGAAGCCACGCTGGCGCTGCTGATGATCGATCTCGACCATTTCAAGCGCATCAACGACAGTCATGGCCACCGCGTCGGCGACGAGGTGCTGGAGCAGTTCGGCGCGCTGCTGGGCGGACATATGCGCCAGGCCGACCGCGTCGCGCGCTTCGGCGGCGAGGAGTTCGTCGTGCTGCTGGCCGTGGCCAGTGGCTCGGCCGCCGTGGATGCTGCCGAGCGCATGCGCAGCTATGTCGAGCAGCACCCCTTCGCCACCAGCGTCGGTGTGTTGCGCCTGAGCGTGAGCATCGGCCTGGCGCTGCGCGAGCCCGGCCAGTCGGTGCGGGGCGATCTGGCCAGCCTGCTGCAAGCCGCCGACGACGCGCTCTACCGTGCCAAGCAAGGGGGGCGCAACCGCGTGGAGATGCAGGCGCTGGGGACCTGACGGCGGCTCGGCGACGGCATCGACGAGGTCAAAAAAAACCGGGATCCCTCCCGGTCAAGTCCAGCCATGCCCGCCTCGTCGTCACCCCGTCCATGGTGTCGCATGCATCGCAACGGTGCCGGGGTGCGAGGCGCCGCTCAAGCCAGGTCGAAGCGATCGAGGTGCATCACCTTGCCCCAGGCGGCGGCGAAGTCCCGCGCGAACTTCGGCGCGGCATCGCTCCCGGCGTAAACCTCGGCCAGCGCGCGCAACTCCGAATTGGAGCCGAACACCAGGTCAGCCTGGGTTGCCGTCCACTTGAGTGCGCCGGTCTTGCGGTCGCGGCCTTCGAGCACACCCGGCGTGGCGCTGCGCTGCCACTGCGTGCCCATGTCGAGCAGGTTGACGAAAAAGTCGTTGGTGAGCAGGCCCGGGCGCTGGGTGAAGACGCCATGCTTGCCGTGGCTGACGTTCGCATCCAGCGCACGCATGCCGCCCACCAGCACGGTCATCTCCGGCGGGGTCAGGTTCAGCAACTGCGCCTTGTCCACCAACAACTCGGCGGCAACCTCTTGCAGGCCTTTGCGCGCGTAGTTGCGGAATCCGTC
>DAIAZB010000346.1 GCA_027443745.1 Thiomonas sp.
TGGTCCTTGCGCGACAGGGCTTCGAGAATCTCGCCCAACTGCTGCGGTCCCGCGACCATTCCGGCAAGCACGCCGCGAACGATGCGCACATCGGACAAGGTCAAGGTCATACGCTGCACACCCCCCAATTGCAGGCTGCGCACGGCCAACTGCTGGACCTCGCGATCGGCGTCAAGCCCGGCATGACCATAGAACTCGGCACCGAACTGCAGCGGCTCGCGTGTGGCAAACACCCCCTGGGCCCGCGTGTGCACCACACTGCCGCAGTAGCACAGGCGCACGATGCCGCGGCGATTGAGCAGATGCGTGTCGATGCGGGTAGCTTGCGGCGTCATGTCGGCGCGCAATCCGAGCGTGCGCCCGGACAGCTGGTCGACCAACTTGAAGGTCTGCAGATCGAGATCCTGTCCCGTACCTGAAAGCAGGGAATCCACATACTCGACCAGCGGTGGAATGACCAGCTCGTAACCATAGCCACGCGCGGCATCCAACACAATGCGGCGCAACTGTTCAATCGCGCGCGCCTCGGCTGGCAGCACGTCGGAAAATTGCTCGGGCAGGAGCCAGGCGGTCATGAGCGGTGGGAAATGGATGCTTGCTGAGATCAAGCCGGCATTCTAGGTCGCAGGCCCTGCAGACCCGTCAGTCGTGTGGCACCGGGGATACTCATCTGCAGGGTCGGCGAAGACGATGCGTCGCGTTCGTGGACATGGCGCCGGGCGCGGCAGCGCCATGTCTGCGCTCAATGCCGGGCCGGACCTGCTTTCGCTGGGACGTCGCCGTCTGGATTGCGAAAGAAGCGGAAAAAAGCGGAGGATGGGTCGAGCACGACGACGTCGTTGCGGCTGTTGAAGCTCGCGCGATAAGCCTCCAGACTGCGATAGAACTCTGCGAACTTCGGATTCTGGCCGAAGGCCTTGGCGTAGATTTCCGACGCCTTGGCGTCACCCTCGCCCTTGACGGTCTGGGCACGGCTGTAGGCATCCGCGATGAGGATTTCGCGCTGCTTGTCGGCTTCAGCGCGAATTTTTTCGGCCTCGGCCTGACCGGTGGAACGCAGTTCATTGGCGACACGCTTGCGCTCTGCAGCCATGCGGCGGTACACGGATTGCGTGATGTCGGCGACGAAATCAACCCGCGTCAGGCGCATGTCGACGATCTGCAGGCCGGTGCCGCTAACGGATTGCGTGATGACTTTCTGCACATCGGTCATGATTTTGTCGCGTTCGGAAGCCAGAACCTGACCGACCGTGCGACGCGTGATCTGTTCATTCAGCGCAGCCTTCACGATCTGATAGAGGCGATCGTTGGCGCGCTGCTCGCTGCCACCGTAACTGCGAATGAATTCGGTGGGGTTGACGATGCGCCATTTCAGGTACCAATCGACCACCACATTCTTCTTCTCCGCGGTGATGAAACGGTCGGTTTCGGGACTTTGCAACGTCAGCACGCGCTTGTCCAGAAACACCACGTTCTCCAACGGAGCCGGCCATTTGAAGTTCAGCCCGGGCGACTTGATCACCCGCTTGATTTCGCCCAGAGCAAAGACTGCGGCGTATTGCCGCTGATCGACGACGAACATGGAGGACACAAGGATGCCCAGAACGACGGCCAGGGCAACGATGGCAAGAATGATTCGGTTCATGACTGGACCTCAGCGGGAGTTGCGCTCGCGCAGGCTGTCGCGCGAACTGCTGTCTGAGGCGTTGGCAACGGGGTTGGAACTCACCAATGCGGCCGCGCTGTCGCTGGCTGCGGGCGCGGAGGCGGGCAGATTGGGCAGCGGCAGGCCTGCCGCTGCCGAACGTGTCGGCGTCACCGGCCGCGGCGCTGCGCCCTGTTGCAGGAGTTTGTCGAGCGGCAGGTACAGCAGGTTGTTCGAGCCGCGAGACTCCACCATCACCTTGCTCACGTTCGACAAGATGTGCTGCATGGTTTCCAGGTACATGCGTTCACGCGTCACTTGCGGCGCCTTTTCATACTGCTGCAAGATGAGATCGAAACGCGAGCTGTCACCCTGCGCTTCCGCCACGACCCGAGCCTTGTAGCCCTCGGCTTCCTGGATCAAGCGTGAAGCGGTGCCCTTGGCACGCGGCACCACGTCGTTGGCGTAGGCCTCGGCCTCGTTCTTCAAACGCTCACGGTCCTGGCCGGCTTTGATGGCATCGTTGAAGGCGGATTGCACCTGCTCCGGTGGCTGCACGCTTTGCAGTGTGACGTTGGTCACCAGAATCCCGGTCTTGTAGCGATCCAGAATGGACTGGATCAAATCCTGCACCTTGATCGCGACTTCCGCGCGACCCTCGTACAGCACGTAGTCCAGGGTCTTATTGCCGACCACTTCACGGATTGCGGTTTCGGCAGCCTGTGTCACCACATCGTCAGGGCTGCGATTGCTGTAGAGGTAGTTCACCACATTGCTGATGCGGTACTGCACGGCAAAGCGGATGTCGACGATGTTCTCGTCCTCGGTCAACATGGCCGAAGCCGGCAGTCCGGTGGTGCGAATTTCTCCTCCACGGCCAATTTCGACCGAGCGCACTTGCGACACGTTGACGATTTCCTCGGACTCGATGGGATAAGGCAGACGCCAGTGAAAACCCGCCTCTTCGATGTAAGCCAGCTTGCCAAAGCGCGTGACGACGGCCTGCTGACCTTCCTGCACGATGAAGAAGCCGGAGCCGAGCCATGCCAGCACCAGAACGACAACCAGGATGATGAGCCCCAAGCCGGCAATCTTGGGCGAGGTCTGGAAGTCGGGCCTGCGCGGAGGTTTGAAGCCGCCACCGCCGCGGCCCTTGCGACCAAACAGATCATTGAGCTTGCGATTGAAGTCGCGCCACAGTTCGTCGAGATCCGGCGGACCACTGCCTTGACCTGGACGCTTGCCGTCCTGACCCGGACGCTTGTCACCCTGCCCCGTGCCGTTGCCGTTCTTGGGATCGGGGTTTTGGGGCGGTTGGTCCGAGCCGCCTCGCCCCCAGTTGGGATCGTTCAAATTCCGGCTGGCTTCGGGCGGGGCAGAAGCGGCAGATGTCGCCGCTCGGGGCCACTTGAGTTGCATGGTGAAGGCGTTGGATGTCAAACGTGGAGAGTGGGATTGGTGTCGGTTTCGCTGCGGGCAACCAGGCCCGCCAGATACTCCCTAACCGTATCGACGCCCGCACCTGTCAAGGCGCTGACGTCAAAGCTTTTGATCCTATCACGACCACCTAATCCGACATGCGCTCCGTAACGAACTGTAAACGGAACAGGAGCTTGGAGTTTGTCGATTTTGTTGTAGATCAGGATCTGCGGGATGTCCTCGGCGCCGATCTCCGCCAGGACGTTGTTGACTTGCTCGATCTGCTGCTCACGCTGCTCGTTCGACAGGTCGACCACATGGAGCAAGACGTCGGCCTCCACGGTTTCGTCCAGCGTGGCCTTGAAAGCATCGACCAGCGGGTGCGGCAAATCGCGGATGAAACCCACGGTGTCGGATACCACTGCGAAACGACCAGGCGCGAGAAATACGCGGCGCGTGGTCGTGTCCAAGGTGGCGAACAGTTGGTCGGCAACATAGCCATGAGCATGCGTCAGCGCATTGAACAGGGTGCTCTTGCCGGCGTTGGTGTAGCCGACGATGGAAACGCGCAGCTGTCCGGCCCGGGCGCGGGCACGGCGCTGTGTGAGGCGCTGGCGTTCGAGCTTGTGCAACCGCGTTTGCAGGTTCTTGATTTTGTCTTCCAGCATGCGGCGATCCAGTTCGATCTGCTTTTCACCCGGGCCTCCGCGCAGGCCAATGCCGCCTTGCTGGCGCTCGAGGTGCGTCCAGCCACGAACCAGGCGGGTTGCCGCATGACGCAGTCGTGCCAATTCAACTTGCAATTTGCCCTCGCCGCTGCGAGCGCGGCGCGCGAAAATTTCCAGGATCAGCGCCGTTCGATCCCAGACGGAAACGCCAAGCTCACGTTCGAGATTGCGTTGCTGTACGGGAGACAAGGGATTGTCGAAGAGCACGCAAGAGGCCTGGTTATCCAGCACCTGCTGCTTGAGTTCGGCCACCTTGCCGCTGCCGATATACAGCGCGGGGTCGAGGCGACGACGTGTGCTCCACATGCTGGCGGACGGAAGGAGGCCTGCCGATAACGCCAACTCACGCAACTCGCCAAGCGTGGAATCGGGGTTGGGCTGCCCGGTGTCGACCCCGACAAGCACTGCGCCGGGGGTAGCCTCAGGCCGCGTCTGACTCAGACTCACCGACGTTGAAACTCACGGGACGGGCCGGCACAACGGTAGAAATCGCATGCTTGTAAACCATCTGCGTCACGGTATTGCGCAACAGGACCACATATTGGTCAAACGATTCGATATGGCCTTGCAGCTTGATGCCGTTGACCAGGTAAATCGAAACCTGAACATGCTCCTTGCGCAGCAGGTTCAAAAAGGGGTCTTGTAGCAACTGCCCTTTGTTACTCATGAAAAACTCCAGTTGAGATTGTGATGCGAAAACTGCAAACTGCTGCTGAACATAGCATAAACCCTTGTCGACGCAGGCTTGTCAAACAATCGGGAAATTTTGCCAAAGTGACTGCCAACGGCGGTCACCAGCGCTCCGTGGCGTAGGGATTGCTGGAGGACCGATATTCCACCCGAAGCGGGGTTCCGCTGAGCTTGAAAGCCCTTGAAAAACGTGACTCCAGATAGCGCGTGTAGCTGTTGGGCACCCGATCCAGTGCGTTGCCGTGGATGACGATGACGGGAGGGTTTTGGCCACCCTGGTGGGCATAGCGCAGTTTGGGCCTGACGGTACCGGCACGCGGTGGTTGTTGGAAGGCGACCGCCTCTTGCAAGGCACGCGTGAGTTTGGGGGTGGACATCTTGGCGAATGCCGCCTTGTAAGCCTCGTTCACGGATCTGAGCACGGCCGACAGACCCTTGCGTGACAGGGCGGAAATTTCGTGTTGGCGGGCAAAACCGAGAAACGGCAGGCGCTCGACGCTGGCGTGGCTGAACTGGTGCCGCTGGTAGTCGTCGACCATGTCCCACTTGTTCGAGGCCACGACCACGGCACGGCCTGACTCCACGGCGAAACCGGCAATATGCGCGTCCTGATCGGACACGCCTTCACTGGCGTCGAGCAAGAGCACGACGACATTGGCGGACTCGATCGCCTGAAGCGTTTTCAGCACCGAGAATTTCTCGATGGTCTCGAACACCTTGCCTTTGCGCCGCAGACCGGCAGTGTCGATCAGGATGTACTCCACCCCATCGCGGCTGAACGGCACTTCGATCGCGTCGCGTGTGGTTCCGGGCTGGTCGAACGCAATCACGCGCTCTTCACCCACCAAGGCGTTGATCAGGGTCGATTTCCCGACATTGGGCCGACCCACGATCGCCAATTTGATGACGCGCGGTTGGAGGCTGAGGGCGGGACCCTCGGGGGTGACACCATCGGGCAATGCCGATTCAGCCTCGAGCGCAGCTGCGGCATCATCGGCTGCGCCTTCATCGGTCAGCGGTGGCGCGGGTGGACGCAGCAGGTCACCAACCGCATCGAGCAAGATGCCGACACCGCTGCCATGTGCCGCGCTGACCGGCAAGGGTACGCCCAGCCCCAGTTCGTGAAACTCGGCCATGGCCGTGGGCGGCAGGCCTTCGGCCTTGTTCACGGCCAGCAACACCGACTTGCCGGTCTTGCGCAAATAGGCGGCGATGCGCTGGTCCTGCGGCGCCAATCCGGTTCTGGCATCGGTCAGGAAAACGACGACGTCCGATTCGGCGATGGCCTGCTTGGTCTGTTTGGCCATCTCGGCGACGATGCCGCCATCCACCACGGGCTCGAAACCACCGGTATCGACGACGAGGAAGGACTGGCCATCCCATTGCGTTTTGGCGTAGTGACGATCGCGCGT
>DAIAZB010000347.1 GCA_027443745.1 Thiomonas sp.
CTGTCGGCCTGTTCGCGGATGCGCAGGTCCAGCGGCAGGCTGCCGAGCAGCTCCACGTCGTAGTCGCCCGCCATCTTCGCGCCGCCGCCCGCGCCGAAAATGTGCGAACTGTGGCCGCAGTTGGGGCAGACGTACACCGCCATGTTCTCCACGATGCCCAGCACTGGAACCTGCACCTTCTCGAACATCTTCAGGCCCTTGCGCGCGTCGAGCAGGGCGATGTCCTGCGGCGTGGTGACGATGCCCGCCCCGGTCAGCGGCACGCGCTGGCTGAGGGTGAGCTGGATGTCGCCGGTGCCGGGCGGCATGTCAACGATGAGGTAGTCCAGGTCCTGCCAATGGGTCTGGCGCAGCAATTGCTCCAGCGCCTGGGTGGCCATCGGGCCGCGCCAGATCATGGGGCTGTCGGCATCCATCAGCAGACCGATGGACATCACCTGCAGGCCATAGTTTTCCAGCGGTTCCATGGTCTGGCCGTCGCTGCTTTCCGGGCGGCCCGACAGGCCCATCATCATCTGCTGCGACGGGCCGTAGATGTCGGCGTCCAGCAGGCCCACCCGGGCGCCCTCGGCGGCGAGCGCCAGCGCCAGGTTGGCGGCCGTGGTGCTCTTGCCCACGCCGCCCTTGCCGGAGGCCACGGCGATGATGTTCTTCACGCCCGGCAAGGTTTTCACGCCACGCTGCACCGCATGGGCGGCAACCTTCATGCCCACCTGCACCGAGACGTTGGCCACGCCGGCCACGCTGCGCACGGCGGCAATCACCTGGCGCCGCAGTTCGGCATGCTGGCTTTGCGCCGGGTAGCCGAGCTGGACCTCCAGCGACACATCGCCGCCATCGACGCGGAGATTTTTGATGGCCTTGGCCGCCGCCAGGCTCTGCGCGGTGTTGGGATCGAGGATGCTGGCGAGGGCGTCGAGAATCTGCTGTTCCGTGGGCATGATGGGTGGGTGGAGATCGAAACGAGGGATGGGCGCAGTCTAGTTCTCCCTGCGAGCGCCCACACATGGCGCGGTCGGCGGCTGCCTACAATTCCATCCTGCCTGCCAAGCGGCCGGCCCGCCCTCACCGCGAATCCAGCGCCCGCATTCACCCCGCGCCGCCATCCGGAGCGCCCCACCGTCCCAGCGCCATACCGCCGCATGAATTCCAGTCCCAAGCGCCGCCTGTTCGTCACCACCGCCCTGCCCTACGCCAACGGGCCGTTCCACATCGGCCACATCATGGAATACATCCAGGCCGACACCTGGGTGCGCTTTCAGCGCATGGGCGGACACGAGGTGCACTTCGTCGGCGCCGACGACGCCCACGGCGCACCCATCATGATCGCCGCCGAAAAGGCGGGCAAGACGCCGCAGCAGTTCGTCGCCGACATCGCCGCCGGACGCCGGCAGTATCTCGACGGCTTCCACATCCGCTTCGACAACTGGCACAACACCGATGGCGCCGAGAACCACCAACTGGCGCAGGACGTTTACCGCGCGCTGCGCAAGAGCGGACTGATCGCGATGCGCGACATCGAGCAGTTCTACGACCCGGTCAAGGGCATGTTCCTGCCCGACCGCTACATCAAGGGCCAATGCCCCAAATGCGGGGCGGCCGACCAGTATGGCGACGCCTGCGAGGTGTGCGGCGCGGTGTATGCCCCCACCGAACTCAAGCACCCGTATTCCACGTTGTCGGGCGCCACGCCCGAGTTGCGTAAGAGCGAGCATTACTTCTTCCAGCTCTCGTCCGACCGTTGCGCCGACTTTCTGCGCGAGTGGACGCAAGCCAGCAACGCCTGCGGCCAGCCGCATTTGCAGACCGAGGTGCTGAACAAGGTGCGCGAATGGTTCGCAGTCGACGAGAACGGCCACGGCGGCCTGGCCGACTGGGACATTTCACGCGACGCGCCCTATTTCGGCATCGAGATTCCCGACGCCCCCGGCAAGTACTTCTATGTCTGGCTGGACGCGCCGGTTGGCTACCTCGCCAGCCTGAAGAACCACTTCGACAAGGGCCAGGCCGCCGCGCACTGGCATGCCGCCTCGCGCACGGCGCAAAGCTGCGAGGCGTTCATGGCCGACCCCACGGTGGAACAGGTGCACTTCATCGGCAAGGACATCGTCTACTTCCACACCCTGTTCTGGCCGGCGATGCTCAAGTTCTCGGGCCGCAAGACGCCGAGCCAGATCAACGTGCACGGCTTCGTCACGGTGGGCGGCGAGAAGATGAGCAAGAGCCGCGGCACCGGCATCTCGCCGCTGAAGTACCTGGACATCGGCCTCAACCCCGAATGGCTGCGCTACTACCTGGTGGCCAAGCTGTCGTCGCGGGTGGAGGACGTGGACTTCACGCCGGAAGACTTCATCGCCCGGGTGAACAGCGATCTGATCGGCAAATACGTCAACATCGCCAGCCGCGCCGCCAAATTCATCAGCCAGCAGTTCGACGGCCGGCTGGGTTACTTCGGCACCACGCAAGAGATCACCGATGCCGCGCAAGCACTGGCCGGCGACGTCGCCGCTGCCTTCGAGGCGCGCGAATACGCCCGCGCCCTGCGCGAGGTCATGGCTTACGCCGACCGCATCAACACCGCCTTCGACGCCGCCCAGCCCTGGCTGCTGGCCAAGGATGAGACCCGCCGCGCCGAACTGCAGGGCGCCTGCTCGCGCGCGCTGGCAGGGTTCTGGTTGCTGTCGGTGGTGCTCAGCCCGGTGCTGCCGGCGCTCACCGCACGCGTGGCGCGCGAACTCTTCGGCCTGGAGCGCGACTTCGTCTGGGCCGACGCCGCCGTGCTGCCCCAGCGCGTCGCCCCCTACCAGCACCTGATGCAGCGCATCGACCCCAAGCTGCTCGACAAGCTGTTCGAAGCCGACGCGCCGGCAGCAGCGCCAGCGGCCGCCGCCACCAACGGCAAGACCATGCCCCCGGCCGCCGCACCCTCGGCCATCGCCGCCGCGGCACAGGATGCCGCCATCAGCATCGACGACTTCGGCAAGGTCGACTTGCGCATCGCCCGCATCGTGCATGCCGAGGCGGTGGAGGGTTCCACCAAGTTGTTGCGCCTCACTCTCGACGCGGGCGAAACCGGCGACGACGGCCAACCGCGCACCCGCACTGTGTTCTCCGGCATTTCCAGCGCCTACAAACCCGAAGACCTTCGCGGCAGGCTCACGCTGATGGTGGCCAATCTGGCGCCACGCAAAATGAAATTCGGCCTGAGCGAAGGCATGGTGCTGGCCGCCAGCGCAGCGGACGAACGGGCCGAACCCGGGCTCTACCTGCTGGAGCCCCATGCGGGCGCGCAACCCGGCATGCGCGTGCGCTGAAACCAGCCACCGCACCCAGAAATGACGCCATGAGCACACCCGCCCCGGCTGACGTTCTGCGCACCCTGCCCGACACCCGTTGGGAGCAGGGGCCGAGCAGCCATGTCGAACATCTGGTGGAAGGTGGGCATGTGCTGCAGTTCCCGCAACTGCCCTTCGTCCTGGTGCCCGGCGAGGAGCGCTTCCTCGACCCTGCCTGGAGCAACGGCAAGGCCAAGAACATCAGCCTGCGCGGGACTTCGGAACTCAGGGGTGCGCAGGGCACTGCAGCCGACCTGGCCGCGCTGCAAGCCATGATCCGGCGCTTCGCCACGCAGGCGCAAAGCCTGGTGGACCGGCTGTTCCCGCAATACCGCGGCAAGCTGCGCGCCGGCAATGCCTCGCTGCGGCCGCATCCGGTGGCAGGTCGCGTGCAGTCCTGGCGGCAAAACGACACCCGGTTGCATGTCGATGCCTTCCCGTCCAACCCCATGCATGGCGTGCGCCTGCTGCGCGTGTTCACCAACCTCAACCCCGCGGGCCAGCCGCGAGCCTGGCGCGTGGGCGAGCCCTTCGCCGATTTCGCCGCGCACTTTGCCCCGCGCCTGCGCCAGGCCGCACCGGGCGCCGCCTGGATGCTGCACAAGCTGCACATCACCAAATCGCGCCGCACGGCTTATGACCATGCCATGCTGCAACTCCACGATCTGGCCAAGTCCGACCTCGACTACCAGGCCAGCGCGCCGCAGGCTGCGGTGGACTTCGCCCCCGGCACCACCTGGCTGGTGTTCTCCGACCAGGTGCTGCACGCCGTGATGGGCGGCCAACACATGATGGAACAAACCTTCTATCTGCAGCCTGCCGACCAACTCGTGCCGGGCACTGCGCCACTTGCAGTGCTGGAACGCCAGTTCGGTCGAATTCTGGTGCCACGGTCGGCATGACCCGCCCCACTCTGCCCTTGCGTTGGGGCAAGGACGGTTTGCCCGAAGTTCCGCGCCGCATCCTGCTGGTGCAGCTTTCGGCCATGGGCGACCAGGTGCAGACGCTGCCGGCGGTGTCCGACATCGCCGCGCGCTGGCCCGGCATCGCCATCGACTGGGCGGTGGACGCGCGTTTCGCCGACATCCCGCGCCTGCATCCCGCCGTGCGCCGGGTCTTCGCGCTGCCGCTGAAGGCGCTGCAGCAGCAGCGCAGCCTCGCCGCGCTGCGCGCCTTGCACGTCGTCGTGCGCGAGCTGCGCGCCGAGCGCTACGACCTGGTGTGGGATCCGCACAGCGTGCTCAAGAGCGCCATCGTCTCGCGCCTCGCCCGCAGCCCGCTGCGCGTGGGCTACCGCGCGCAGGACTGCGGCAGCGAGCCGCTGGCGGCGCATGCCTACCACCTGCACTTCGCCCGGCCCGCAGGCGTGCACGGCACATGGGGTCGGCGCGTGTTCGCTCAGGCCGTGCTCGACACGGACCCCCAGCGTGAGATCGACTATGCCATCGACGCACGCTTTGCCCATCGGCCCGAGCCCGGCGCCACGTCGATGGTGTTCCTGGCCCACGGCGCGTCCAAGCCGGACAAGCTCTGGCCGCTCGATCACTGGCAGCAACTCGCCCGTCACCTGGTGCAACACGGCGCACGGCTGCAACTGACCTGGGGCAATGCCGAAGAGCAGGCGCGCGCGCGCGCCATCGCGCAGGGCCTGCCGTCGCACAGCGCCGACCTGCTCGACCGCCGCAGCCTGATGGACATGCTGGCGGTGATCGCCCAATGC
>DAIAZB010000348.1 GCA_027443745.1 Thiomonas sp.
GGCAGCATATCCAGATGCTGGAGCGCGAGAGCGCACAGCGCCGACAAACCCAGATGTTCATCGAAACCCCTTATCGCAACGCAACGTTGTTGCAGGTTCTGATCAAGACGCTGCAGCCGGCAACAAAGCTCACTGTGGCAAGCCACCTGACCGCTCCGGACGCTGCGGTGCGCACCTGCAGCGTGGCACGGTGGCGCGAAGATCCCAGCCAGGTGCCGGAGAAGGTTCCCGCGCTGTTCGCCTTTCTGGCGAGTTGAACCGAGGAGGCCACGCGCCTCAGCGCAACGACCAACTGCTGCCGTCGAGCATTTCGCGGGCAGCGCCCATGCCGAGGGATGCGCCAAAGCGCTTGGCCAGGCGGTCGACCACGTTTTCGCGGCGCGTGTAGTCCACCAGGTTCTTCGCGTGCACCACGTCACGCGCCACAGTGTCAGTGTCACCGTAACCATCGGCCAAGCCCTGCTGCACGGCAGACTCGCCTGTCCACACCAGACCCGAGAAGGTCTGGTCGTTGATTTTCAGACGCTTGCCACGGCCTTTTTCCACCGCGGTGATGAACTGCTGGTGGATTTGCTTCAACATCGACAGGGCATACGCCTTCTGGTCTTCGGGCATGGGCGAGAACGGATCCATGAAGCCTTTGTTGTCGCCGGCCGTGAGCAGGCGGCGGGTCACACCCAGCTTGTCCAGGAGACCCGAAAGACCGAAGCCCTCCATGAGCACGCCGATCGAGCCCACCAGGCTGGCCGGGTTGACATAAATCTTGTCGGTCGCCACCGCGATGTAATAAGCCGCCGAGGCGCAGACCTCATCGCACACCGCATAGATGGGAATGTTCTTGTACTTGGCTCGTAATCGCCAGATCTGATCGTTGATCTGACTGGCCTGAACTGGGCTGCCACCAGGACTGTTGATGCGCAAGATCACGGCCTTGGTATCCGGGTCGTCGAAAGCGTCTTGCAACGAGGCGTTGATGTTGTCGGCGCTGGCAACGGAGGAGGCCGATATGTCGCCGTTCAACTCCACCAGTGCAGTGTGCGGTCCGGTTGCGGGGCTACTCCCACGCTCGGAGAGATAGCCACCGACAAAGACGACGAGCAGCAGGCCGAGAAAGGCTAACCGGAAAAAGATGGACCAGCGACGGGCGCGGCGTTTTTCGTTCACGACCTCCATCACGAGTTTTTCAAGCACGCCGCGTTCCCAGGCGGAAGAGGCGTTGCGAGTTGGCTCGCCGGGGCCGGGTTCTCGCAGGGCGTCGTTCGAGTTGGCGTCGTTCATAGGCAAAGGCTGTCAAGGTAGGCAAGCAGATGTCGTCGGGCGGTTGGCAGGATAGCAGCGGGGTTGGTCACGCGCGCGATGGCAACTATTGAGCCGGCATCAATGAACTTGGATCAAGCGGCATAGCGAACCGGATCATGTTCGAAGTATTTGCGAATCCGCTCGGGCTGTCGCTGCACGCTGCGCAGGTGACGCGCGGTGGCCTTGACCAGTTGTAGCTTCGTGC
>DAIAZB010000349.1 GCA_027443745.1 Thiomonas sp.
GAGCTGCAGGAAGGTGGCGGCAAGAGCTTCGCCAGCGTTGACGAACTGATGGCGGACCTGAATGCGGACGATTAAGCGTTCGTCCCAGTTCAAGGCTGACTACAAGCGCGAGCTGAAGAGTTCCCACGCAAAGACGATCGATGCTGACCTGCGCGCGGTGATCGCGCTTCTGGCAAACGACAGCCGGCTGCCTGAGCGATATCAAGATCATGCGCTGGCAGGGAACTGGGGCGATGCTCGGGACATCCACATACACCCTGACCTGGTGCTGATCTACGCGAAGCCAGTCGACAAAGGAAAAGGCAACAAGGCTCTGCAGGTCCTGCGCCTGGAACGCATCGGCTCGCACTCTGAGCTGAAGCTCTGACTGCCCGACCAATTTGCCGGCGGCTGGCTTGAGTCTGGAAACGGGACGGGTTTGAGGGTGTTCCGTGTGACCGGAAGTGAAGAGCAAGAGCGGGATTCTTCGCGCTCAGCAATGGCGCCGCGCCCTGGTGCGCGCGCGGTTAAGCTTGCAACTCGTTGCCTGCCCGTTGACGCGCGTCGCCGCATGGGTGAGGACATCAAGACGGTGCAGTTGGGGTGGCCCTTGGGCATGCCCTTGGTGCGCAAGATGGAGCCGGGATTGTAGCCATCTGTCGGACGGCATCGCGCGGGTGCTGTTCACGGTGATCGATGCGGACATGGTGCTGCTGCATGGCTTCATCAAAAAGGCTCAACGCACGCTACGCGAGGATCTGCGAACCGCGCAGCAACGCCGGAATGAGGTGCAGGCATGAACAAACGCAACGTACATGTCGGATCGGACTTTGATGAATTTCTGGCCGATGAAGGGCTGCTTGAAGGCGCCAGTGCCGTGGCCATCAAGCGCGTCATCGCCTGGCAGATCGCCGAGGCGATGAAGACCCGTGGCCTGAGCAAGAAGGCGATGGCGGAACTGATGCACACCAGCCGCTCGCATCTCGATCGTCTGCTGGATGCTGACGATACCGGCCTGACGCTCGAAACGCTGAGTCGTGCTGCCCAGGTGCTGGGGCGCCGCTTGCGCGTGGAACTGGCAGCTTGATGCGCGGCACGCCAGGCGATTGATTTGCGACTGGCATGGAGCGGAGGGAACATGCAAAGCAGAGACCGGATTTTCGTGGCCGGTCATCGCGGCCTGGTGGGCTCGGCGGTGGTGCGTGCGTTGCGCACCAAAGGCTTTGAGAAAACCTGCTGCTGCGCGCGCGGCAGGAACTGGATCTGACCGATCAGGCGGCGGTGTACCGCTTCTTCGACAGCGAGCGTCCGGATTACGTGTTTCTGGTGGCGGGCAAGGTCGGCGGCATCCTGGCCAACAGCAGCTACCCGGCCGATTTCATCCGCGACAATTTGATAATCCAGTCCAACGTGATCGATGCCGCGCACCGCCATGGCGCGCGCAAGCTGCTGGATCTGGGTTCCTCGTGCATTTATCCCAAGCACGCGCCGCAGCCGATGACCGAGGATTGCCTGTTGTCGGGTGCGCTGGAGCCGAGCAACGAGTGGTACGCGGTGGCCAAGATCGCCGGCCTGAAGATGTGCCAGGCGTACCGTCGCCAGCACGGCTTTGATGCGATCAGCCTGATGCCGACCAACCTGTACGGGCCGGG
>DAIAZB010000350.1 GCA_027443745.1 Thiomonas sp.
GCTCAGCGGCAACGGCTTGCGCAGCCTCATCCAGCATTCGACGTGCGCGGACAATGGCGATATCGGACGAGGACAGGTGTTCATCCGCTTGCTGGTGTATGGTTCCTTGGGACTGCGTGATCACGACGTCGTGCACGGAGAAGCATTCCCCGAGGCCGACATAGGCCTTGCTTTCCATCGAACTCCGGTCTTGTGCGTAGAGGTCCTTTTCGGTCCGCCACATCCTGTCGCCATCGATCTTTTCGGACTCGTATTGCTTCTTCAGGGCATCCATGTCCAGTTGCCCGCTTCGGTGGAATATGAACTCCCAACGCCAGTGATGGGTATCATCAACCGGAACATCCCAAAGCATGGTGAGCCCGCCTTCGCCCAGGTACCCCTCGAACCCACCGACTGCGCACGCGTTTGGCATCACGAAATTTGTAATGCGCAGGGAATTCCGATTCGTACCCTGGATAACGCGCTTCGTATACAGCCTGATCCCGAAGCGCGTCTCTTCGATGCTCAATTCGGGGCGGGCTTGATTCGCAAATACGCCCCATCGCGCGTTCATGTTGGCGTCCGCCAACTCGATCTGATGGAGGTAGGAGGTGTGAACGGGATCAATGTTGCCCTCGCTCGCCTGGAGCCAATTGCAATTGCCGAACCAGCGTGTCGTGTAGCAATGCTCCTTGCCGCCAAGCAAGGCCGGATAGTTCGGGAACAACGGGGGCTCGCCGGGGCCCAGGTAGGCCCAGTAGGCACCCGCAGCCTCATGGACGGGATAGGACTTCATCCGGATGCGGCGTTTTGCATCGGGTGAGGCCTCGGCCGGCTGATCGAGGCAGCGACCGTCCACGCCGAAGAGCCAACCGTGATACGGACAGCGGATACCCCCGTCCTCGATTCGTCCCAGGGCGAGGTCCGCACACCGGTGGGCGCACTTTCGATCGATGAGTCCAACCGCCCCTTGATCATCCCGAAAGAGGACCAGATCCTCGCCCATGATCCGAACCGCCTGAGGGCTTCCATCCGGCGGGAGAGTGTCAACCGGTGCTACGGGTTGCCAATATCGGCGCAACAGTTCACCAGCAGGGGTTCCCGCATTCGTTTGGGTCAGATATTGATAGCGTTGGGCGCCGCGGGGCGGTGCGGATGTCGTCGTGTTCATAAAGTCTCCTGGTCCACTTGGCGCTGCCCACTGGCGTCGCCGTGCCGAGTGGCACGAACGCGGCAGTGATTCGTCCCTGCCCGACCGACAGGGGATCAGCCTCTTGGATATACTTTATGGTAATATCATGACATCTGCTAGGCGAGTCGTCGCATAGCAGATATGCCCTGGAGGACTCTCGATGGAGATCAAGCAACTGTCCCTGTTCGCGCGGATTGCGGAGCTGGGTAGCCTCACGCGCGCCGCAGACACGCTCGGCGTGACCCAAGCAGCTCTCAGTCGTCAGTTGGCGCAGCTGGAAGCGGAGCTGCAAGTCTCGCTATTCCGGCGCAACGGCCGGGGTGTGGTGCTCACCGAGCCGGGACGTCGCCTGTTGGAGCAGGTGCCGATGGTTTTGCGCCAAATGGAGTTGGCCGAGCGTGCGGCAAGGGGTCAGAGCAAGGATCTGCGCGGAAATTTCGTCCTCGGGCTTGCGCCCTCGCTTGCACGTACCGCCGTCACCGCCCTGATCCAGGCGTTCCGTGCGCAGCTTCCGGATGTCACGGTGAGAACCGTTGACGGAACCTCGGCCGTGCTCAAGCGGCTCGTCGAGGATGGGAAGCTCGATTGCGGCGTGGTGTACGGCTCGAGCGACGATACCGCCCTGGAGTTCCGGCGAATTGCCCAGGAGCGGCTGTATCTCGTCTCACCCCGCGCAGCCACCCTACCCTCGACCGCCTCCCCAGGTTCGCTGCCCCTTTGCGACATTCCCCGACTTCCCCTGATCATTTCCAACCGGGGGAACCCGATTCACAAGGCGCTGGATCGTGCCCTGTCCGACCTGGGCGGGGCACCAGACATCGCGCACGAGATCGAGAACCTGTCTGCCATCATCGATCTCGTCCGGAATGGATACGGGCACTCGGTCATTCCATTGAGTGGCGTATACCCTCACCTGGCATCACCCGAGCTTGCCGTGCGGCGGATCGAACAGCCCGAACTGCTCGTGCAACTATCGCTGGTCTGCCATAGCGACTCCAGGAGAGACCCGCTTATTGGCACTTGCGCCAGCCTGGTACAGCAGGTCATCTACAAGGAACTGCAAAATTACCAGAAGAAGCTCGAGCAGGCCGCGCCGACGGAATCAGCCCCCTGAACTCGGGCCTCGAGGACGGCCCTTGCCGCCTCATCCCGGAGCCGACCGAGGCGCCTTGCTTGCCCACATCTCCGTGACCAAATCCTTGATCATGGGCTGCAGATGCTTGAAGCAGGCCTTTGGCGGGCGGTATGCGGAAGTTGCCAACCAGAGGGTCGTCGAGATGGGTGGGCTTCCGATCGGAAACAGGCTCATGCCCTGGAGGCGCGGAGCGGTGCGGACGGCTTCGAGCGGAAGCACCGCGCAATACTCGCCGTCTTGAATCAACTCGAGGATTGCGGGAACACTCTCGACTTCAAGCGCCACGCGCAGTCGCAGCGAACGTTGCGCCAGGTGGTCCGATAGTTGCGCTCGCACCGCGTGCGGATGGCTGGGCATGATGAGCCGAAAGCTGGCGAGATCCTGAAGTTCCAGATTCTTCCCGGAATCCGGGCTGAGGCCGTGCCTGGAGGCAAACTCCGGTGACGACACCATGTACAGGGGCTCCGTCACCAAGGGAACTCGTTCGATCGCCAGCGAAGTCGGCGTTGAATAACACACTGCGCAATCCGCCCGCCCGTTGCCCACCCACTCGATGGCGTAGGCCGACAAGCCTTCCAGGATACAAAGCTGCAGACCGGGCAGACTATCGCGCACTCGACGGACGAGTTGGACGCTCAACGCCCCACTAATACTCGGCGGCAAAGCAATGGTGAATCGGCCGTACGTCCCTGTGCGAGAGTCCAGCATTTCAGACTGCACCTGCTCCAGATGTTCGAACACGCTCCGACTGTGGCGGAGCAATTGTTCGCCCGAGTCGGTGAGCGTGACGCCGCGACCGTTGCGCTTCAGGAGTACCTGACGAAATTCGACCTCGAGGGCGCGAACGTCGCGGCTGAGCACTGGCTGACCTATACCCAGGAGTTCAGCGGCTCTGCTGAAGCTTCCCAATTCGGCCACTCGAGTGAAGTGTTGGAGCTTTCGTAAGTCCATGATACATCGCCATGCATTGTTCGCATATCCGCGAGCCTATACTCTCTTTCAAGCATAGCTCACGGCCGAGACTTTGAGCGCAAAACATGCTCCGATTTGTAACGCTGGAGATCGCTCCGACTCTACTTGGCAGGAACCGTTCGACCGCCAATCCAGGGTTCCGGAAATCGCCGGGTTGCACTGGGTCCTTAGCTGCGTCACCCCCAAGGGATTGCTGAACCGCGCGCACGCCTACAAGGCCCTGCGCGAGCGCAACACGGCCGGCGGCGCCTACCGACTTTGCCGCCGCGCATCGCGCGCCTTGTACTCGACCTGGCGGCAAAGCTCGGCAAAACCCATGTCGGACACAACGCGGGCAAGGCGGCGGTTGCGCATCATGCCGCGCACGTTCAGGTCTTCGAGCGCGACGATGTGGAACCGCCGTGTGAGCGTGGCGCCGCCACGAACCGTTGAGCCCAACGTAGCGCATCCCCGCGGCGGCGGGCAGCCCGCTCAGTTCCCCTAGTCGCCGTCCATTTCCCACAGCGAGCGCATGGCCTCCACCGGACCGTTGACGCCGCGCCCCTGGAAGGATTGCGAATCGTTGCTCTGATCGACGCAGATCACCCGGCTCACGGCGACACGGCATGCTGCCGGTTCTTGGCCAGGAACTCGGTGCCAATGCGTTCCTTGGCTAACTCCGTGTCGTGGTGAGCCTGCAGGTTCATCCAGCTCTGCGCGTCGGTCCCGAAGAACGCCGCCAGGCGCTCCGCCGTGTCGGCCTTTCGTGCCGCTGGACAGTGCCCCCACGATCGCCATGGAACTTCTGAACGATCGCGTGTCTCCAAGTAGCTTTTGGCCGCGTGAACCCGGGCGATGCGTTGCGCAGAGAACCGAAAACCTGTCTTGGAGATGATTGAGAAATGCATACGGGAAGCGCAGCACCTGCTTTCAATGATGTCTTGGCAGCCAACGTTCTGTTGGGATTGCACGATGTCGGGGTCCTGGATGCACTGTCCGCTCCGGGTGGCGTGCACTTGGACATACTCTGCGCGCAACATCATCTCAATATACACCGCACTCAAGCCGTGTTTCGTCATCTACTCGATTGGGACATCATTCAACTCGAGCGCACTACGGATTCATTTTCTCTTTCCGCGCGCGGCATCAATTTCCTGGAAAATATCGGATTCTTCGTTTGGGCAATGGACGGCTACGGCAGGCTCATCCGCACAGCGGGTTCCGACATGCTCAGCGCGGAGCCACCAGACTGGAGAACGCTTCGCGACGGTTATTCGGTATCACGCGGTTCACGCCTGTGCAACGAGCGATTTATTGATCCAATTTTCCAGTCAGAATTCACCAAACTCGGCGCCCAGTGCGTGGCGGATCTTGGTTGCGGCGATGGGCATCGGCTATTTTCGCTTGCAAAGGACCACCCTGACCTTCGAGGCATCGGAATGGATCTGGATTCTACTTCGATAGAGCTCGCATCTGCGAAGGCCGAACGTGAAAACGTCAGCTCGCGACTTACGTTCATTTCCAAGGACATTTTTCGACTTCCGCACCCATACCCTGATGTTGACTGCGTGATCTGCTCGTTGATGATGCATGACATCCTTGGGCACCTGACTTGCGCTGATTCTCCAGCCTGGTTGCAGAAATTCTTTCCATCCTTGCAGCACATCACCGTGGTCGACACATTACAACCCGATGAGCACATCGGGTCGAGCACGCCGATCTTCATCAATGGCTTTACGTTGATTCACGCACTGATGAATGTCGAATTGCATCCGCGCACCGCTTATGAGGCGGCGCTTTCCAGCAACGGGCTGGAGCTTATGTCGAGCCGCGAGATTTCGGGCATTCCGAGCACTTGGATGTTCATTGCGAGGGTCGAAAAATGGAACTGAAAACCATCCTCACCGGCATCACGCCATCCGGCACGCCACACCTCGGCAACTACATCGGCATGATCAAGCCCGCGGTCGCCATGAGCGCCGAGGACGGCCTGAACTGCTACTACTTCATCTCCGACCTTCACGCGCTGGTCAAGTGCCACGACGCCGAACGCGTCGAACGATTCACACTGGAAATCGCCGCGGCATGGCTCGCGCTCGGTCTCGACCCGGAGCGGGTCCTGTTCTATCGTCAGTCCCGCGTGCCGGAAATCGCCGAGCTGCACTGGATGCTCAGCTGCGTCACCCCCAAGGGATTGCTGAACCGCGCGCACGCCTACAAGGCCCTGCGCGAGCGCAACACGGCCGGCGGCGCAGACGCGGACACCGACGTGTCGCTCGGCCTGTTCTCCTACCCGGCGCTGATGGCGGCCGACATCCTGCTGTTCGACGCGGACGTCGTTCCCGTGGGCAAGGATCAGGTGCAGCATGTGGAAATCGCACGCGACATCGCGGGTTCCTTCAACGCCCGCTACGGAGTGCAGTTTCGTCTTCCCCGCGCGATGGTGGGCGACGCGCAGAGCCTTCCGGGCCTGGACGGCCGGAAGATGAGCAAGAGCTACGGCAACACCATTCCGATCTTCTGTCCGGTCGACGAGTTGCGCCGATCCATCCGCAAGATCAAGACCAGTTCCCTGTCCCCGGGAGAGCCGAAGGACTGGCGCTCATGCACGCTGTTCGAACTCTACCGAGGCTTCGCCGAGGCGGACGAGATCGCATCGATGATGCGCCGCTACGAGGCCGGCATCGGGTGGGGCGAGATGAAGGACATCCTGGCCGGCACCATCGAGCGCCACCTGGCCGGCCCCAGGAGCCTGTACCGGGATTACCTGGAGCATCCCCAACGCATCGAGGCTGTCCTGGAACAGGGCGAAGAGCGCGTTCGCCGCATTGCCCAAGCGCGCATGCAGGGGATCCGGCGAGCCGTCGGCCTGTGCCACCCTGTCTCCGCGGCACCCGCTGCCATCGGTCGCTGACCTTCGGCCTGCCCTCACCGGCTCGCGGTTCCCTTCGCATCCAGCCTATCCAGTATGGCCAGGGCCTGACCCGCGTCACCGCGTGCGGCCAAGGCCTTGAAGCGAACTTCCACATCGGCGGCCGTGATGGCCTGGATGCTCAGTTCCTCGATGAGCTTGGCCACGCTCAGGTTGCGCGAGCGTGCCAGGGTCTTCAAGCGTTCGGCCGTGTCATCCGGCAGTCGAATCGTGAGTGTGCTCATGGGTGGCGCTCCAGCCATCGGCCTTGTGCATGTGCCTCGGGATGATCGAGGAAGAGCCCCTACTCGGCCCGGTAAGCACAAGCCCACAACTCGACAGATTATATCCGTTTTGATATGATCGCAACCTTGAAGCCCCTTCGCTTCCTGGGCGATTCTCTCAAGGCCCTGCGCGCATTTCCGGACGAGGCCCGACAGGACGCCGGCTTCCAACTGGATCGTGTGCAACGGGGCGAGCAGCCCGATGACTTCAAGGCCATGCCATCCATCGGCCCAGGTGTAGAGGAACTTCGAGTCTGGGATCCTGCGGGCACCTACCGCGTGGTCTACACAGCGCGTCTGGATGACGCGGTGTATGTACTGCATGCTTTCCAGAAAAAGACCCGTACGACCTCCAGAGAGGACGTCGCGTTGGCTCGCAAGCGTTTTCGGGACATCACCGGGAGAACACCATGAGCGCGCAATCATCGGATACCTACAAGAGCGTCTGGGACGCCATTGCGGACACGCCCGAGCAGGCAGCCAACCTGCGGGCCCGCAGCGATCTCATGCGGGCCATTGCACAGATCGTGGCCAGCCACGGATGGACCCAGTCGGATGCCGCGCAACGTTGCGGCATCACGCAGCCGCGCATGAACGATCTGCTACGCGGACGCCTGTCACGCTTCTCGCTCGACGCCTTGGTGAACATCGCCGCGGCATTGGGGCAGCGCGTGCACCTCGAACTCGAACCTGCCTGAGCACCACCGTGGAACCCCCCACTGCGCTGTCCACGCGCCACGGCATTGCCCCGCCTGGGCTCGAGCAACAGGCTACCCGGCGGCGACGAGACTTCATCCCGCGCGAGCTTCACGCGCCGTCCGCGCCCCCCAGACGCCAAAAAGCCCGAGTGGCGTGAACCACTCGGGCCTTGAAACTGGCGTCCCCTAGGGGATTCGAACCCCTGTTATCGCCGTGAAAGGGCGGTGTCCTAGGCCTCTAGACGAAGGGGACAGGAC
>DAIAZB010000351.1 GCA_027443745.1 Thiomonas sp.
GCCCGGTGCACGAGCCGCAACTGGCGCTGGCCTTGGTGTGCTTGCGCACCTCCTCCAGCGTGAACAGCCCCTTGTCCTTGATGGCCTTGCAGATGGCGCCCTTGTTGACGCCGTTGCAGCCGCAGACTTCGTCGGCGTCGGCTATGAGCTGGGCCTTGCTCTGGCCCTGGTGGCCGGCGTCGCCCAGATGGCTTTCGCCGAACATCAGCTTGTCGCGGATGTCGCTCACCTTGCGGCCTTCGCGCAGCAGCTTGAAGTACCACGAGCCGTCCACCGTGTCGCCGTACAGGCAGGCGCCGACGAGCTGGTCGCCCTTGACCACCAGCCGCTTGTAGACGCCGGAGAACGGGTCGGACAGCACGATGTCTTCGCAGCCCTCGCCACCCATGAAGTTGCCCGCCGAGAACAGGTCGATGCCGGTGACCTTGAGCTTGGTGCTGGTCTGGCTGCCGGTGTAGCGGCCGATGCCCATTTGCGCCAGATGGTTGGCCACCACCTTGCCCTGCTCGAACAGCGGCGCCACCAAGCCGTAGGCGATGCCGCGATGCGCGGCGCATTCGCCCACGGCGTAGATGCGCGGATCGGTCACGGTCTGCAGCGTGTCGGTGACGACGATGCCGCGGCTGCAGTGGATGCCGGCGCTCTCGGCCAGCGCGGTGTTGGGGCGGATGCCCGCGGCCATCACCACCAGGTCGGCCGGAATTTCGCTGCCGTCCTTGAACTGCACCGCGCGTACCCGGCCGGCGTCGTTGCCCAGCAAGGCCTGTGTCTGCGCGCCGAGGAGAAACTTGAGGCCGCGATCTTCCAGCGACTTCTGCAGCAGTTTGCCCGCCACGTCGTCGAGCTGGCGCTCCATCAGCCAGGGCATGATGTGCACCACGGTCACGTCCATGCCGCGCAGCATCAGGCCGTTGGCCGCTTCCAGCCCCAGCAGGCCGCCGCCGATGACCACCGCGTGCTTGTGCACCCGGGCGGCGTCGATCATGGTCTCGGTGTCGGCAATGTCGCGGTAGGCGATCACCCCGTCCAGCTCCTTGCCCGGAACCGGCAGGATGAAAGGCAGCGAGCCGGTGCCCAGCAGCAGGCGGTCGTAGGGGGCTTCGAGGCCGTCATCGGTGCGCACCACACGCTTGATGCGATCGACCTCCGTCACCGTCTTGCCCAGGTGCAGAGTGATGCCGTGCTCGGCATACCAGGCGAGCGGGTTGAGGATGATTTGCTCGATGGTCTGCTCGCCGGCGAGCACCGGCGAGAGCAGGATGCGGTTGTAGTTCGGATGCGGCTCGGCGCCGAACACGGTGATGTCGTAGAGGTCGGGGGCGAGCTTGAGCAGCTCTTCGAGCGTGCGCACTCCCGCCATGCCATTGCCGACGAGAACGAGTTTGGGTTTGGTCATGATGCGTTCCTGATGGGGCAACGAACTCAAGCCGCCTTGGCCTGCGGGTGCGCCTGGCGCTTGTAGAGAAACTCCAGCACCTGGGCGCGCAGGTGGGCGTAGTGCGGGTCTTCGCTCAGGGCCAGGCGCTCGCGCGGACGCAGCAGGTCGACCGTGAGCACCTCGCCGATGGTGGCGGCCGGGCCGTTGGTCAGCATGACGATGCGGTCCGACAGCATCACGGCCTCGTCCACGTCGTGCGTCACCATCACCACGGTGGCGCCGCTGGCCGCGACGATGCCTTGCAATTCGTCCTGCAACTTGGCGCGGGTGAGGGCGTCGAGCGCGCCGAAGGGTTCGTCCATCAGCAGCACCTTGGG
>DAIAZB010000352.1 GCA_027443745.1 Thiomonas sp.
ACACAAACCCAGCCCCCGTTCCATTTGGCCTTCCCAGTGCATGACCTTGCCGAGGCAAGACGCTTCTACGGTGGCCTGCTCGGCTGCGCCGAGGGGCGCAGTGCGCCGGACTGGGTGGATTTCAACTTCTACGGCCATCAGATCGTTGCCCACCTGGCCCCCGGCGAATGTCGTCCGCAGGGTTCTGCCGCGGCCACCAGCACGGTGGACGACCACCAGGTTCCGGTGCGCCATTTCGGCGCCGTGCTCGGCATGCCGCAATGGCGGGAACTGGCCGACACGCTGCAGGCTGCAGGGGTGCGTTTCATCATCGAACCGCACCTCCGCTTCCAGGGCGAAGTGGGCGAGCAGGCCACCATGTTGCTGCTCGACCCTTCCGGCAACGCGCTGGAGTTCAAGGCCTTCGCCGACATGGCGTCGCTGTTCGCGAAGTAACGCGAACAAGCCCACAGCGAACCAGCGCTACGACACGTCCTCGTCGGCGCTGGATCTTGCTGTGGATGGGGCCGGATTCGCGCTGCGCCGTTTCAAAACAAGCGCTCCCATCCATCCTGGCCTTGCGCTCGACAGGGTGATGCCCATCAGCACGATCACACCCCCGACGAGCATGCTCGGCGTGACCGGCTCTCCCAGGAACAGGGCCCCCCAGAGCACGCCGAAGATCGGGATGAGCAAGGTGACGGACGCGGCATACGCGGCACCGGCGCGGGCGATCAACCTGAAGTAGAGAACATAGGCAAACCCCGTGCAGACGACGCCCAGGGCCACGGTGCACGCCCAGGCCAGGGGCGTGACCGCATGCCTTGGCCACAACACCCAGGCCGCAGGCAGCAGGACGAACGCGGCGAACGCCTGGCTGCCAAACGCAATGACCAAAGGCTGGACGCCCGCGAGATGCCGCTTGCTGTAGTTCACCGCGAAGCCGTAGAACAAGGTGGCGAGCAGCGCGGCCGCCACGGCAAGGGGCACCCCCGCACCGCCGCTGTCGAGGGTGTCCCAGACCAGCACGAGAACACCCACGAAGCCGAGCAGCAGACCCGCGACTTGTTGCCGGCCGAGCACGACCTTGTAGCCCACAGCCATGATCAGCGCGGCCCAGAGTGGCGTCGTCGCATTCAGAATGGAGTCGAGGCCGGCATGCACGAACAGCGTGGAATAGGCAAACAAGCTGAACGGAATGGCGGAGTTGGTGACGCCGACGACGAACAGCGGCCATGCCTTGGCGCGGCACTGCCGCCTGGCCGCCGCGGACCGCAGCACGGGTGCCAGGAGGACCGCCGCGATGCCGACGCGCAGCGCGATCAGCGCAATCGGGCCGAGTTCAGGAGCAGCCACGCGCATGAACAGAAACGACGCGCCCCAAATGGCGGCCAGCAACAACAGTTCGATCAGACTCATCCGCGCGCTCCGGCGTGGGCTTGCCGTGTCGGCTCGGGCCGCATGCCGGCCGCGCCGGCTTCCAGTGCGAGCAAGGCCTGCTTGCGATCCACACCTCCCGCGTAACCGGTCAGTTGGCCGCTGGCACCGAGGACGCGGTGGCAGGGAATGATGATGGACAGGGGATTCCTGCCGACTGCGGCGCCCACGGCGCGGGCATATCCCACGGCCAGACCCAGGCGCTTGGCGATGGCGCCGTAGGACGTGACGGTGCCATAGGGAATGGTGGCGAGCTGCTGCCACACCGCACGCTCGAACGCCGACCCCTGCAACTGCAGCGGCAGCTCGAAGACCTGCCTGCGCCCGGCGAAATAAGCCTCGATCTGGGCTTGCGCCAGCCGTGCCGGCGGTGTCGCATCGCTGCGCAGCGGACCGAAGCGCATGTCGGGAAAGTATTTCTGGCCGACGAAAAACAGGCCGGTCAGGTGCTCGTGCTCGATGCGCAGGGCGATGTCGCCCAGCGGACTGTCTACCCAATAGGCTTGCATGATGCGCGTGCTTCCTCGTGTTGGCGCCATAGGTGGAGTGTGGCGTAGGCGCGCCACGGCTCCCACTGGCTGGCGTGTTGCCTGAGCGCGGCGGCGCTCGTACAGCCCAGTTGTCGTTTCAGCACGGCATCGCCTTCGGGAAAGGCGTTCGGCCAAGCCAGCGCGCGCATGGCAATGTATTGCGCCGTCCATTCGCCAATGCCGGGAATGCGCCGCAATGCGGCCAGCGTCT
>DAIAZB010000353.1 GCA_027443745.1 Thiomonas sp.
TCAGGGCTGGGCGGAAAAATGGGGCTGGACGCCACCCACAAATGGCCGGGCGAGACGCGGCGCGAATGGGGCCGCGCCATCGTGCCCGACGACGACGCCACGGCGCGCGCCGCGGCGCTGGTGAAGCGGCTGTGCGCCGGCAGGAATACGCCGCCGCGCTGAACGCTGCGACATGGACTGACTGTGCAGGCAGGCGCTGGCACCTCGGCCAACGCCTCACTTTGCAGTCCGCGCGTTTTGATGGCAAGCGCCTGCCGGCGCGGCACGACAGTGCAATGGCCGGGTCGGGCACGCCATAATGCGGCCATGCTCGCCATCCGCTCGAAAACGCTGCATCGACTGCTCTGGCTTTTGCTCGGCCTGCTCGTGCTGCTGATCCTGGCCTTCGTCACGACGCCGCTCACCGTGCCCGCCTTGCTGCGCGACAGGGCGGCGCAATGGATCGAGCAGGGCACAGGGCGGCAAGCCAGCATCGGCGACATCGCATTCAACCCCTGGAGCCTGCGGTTGCGGGTGGACGACCTGCGGTTGCGCAATGCCGCCAACACGGCCGACAGCCTGCGCCTGGGCAGCGCGCAGGTGCGTCTGGCATGGCGCACGGTGTGGACCGGCAAGCCGCAGATTGCATCGCTGTTGCTGGAGGCGCCGCAACTGCGCATCGTGCGCGCGCCCACGGGACGGATGGACTTCGACGACATCCTCGCGCACCTCGCCAAGACAACGAGCAAACCCTCCAGCGGCACCCCAGTCTTTGCGCTCCATGACGCGCGCATCCGCAACGGCAGCGTGACCTTCGACGACCAACAAGTAAAAGTCACGACCCACCTCACCGGACTGAACGCCAGCCTGCCGGCGCTGTCCACCCTGGCGGGCAACAAGGGGCGCATGCAGTTCAGCGCCAGTGCCAAGCTCAACGGTGCGCCGCTGGAATTCAGCGCCAGCGGCATGCCGTTCGCCACCAGCACGCCACTGGCCATGACGGCGCAGTTGCAACACCTGGCCCTGGCCGCCTTCGCGCCCTACCAGCCAGCCACCCTGCCCGCGCGCCTGCAAGGCGGCGAGTTCAGCACGCGCTTGCAGCTCAGTCTCGTGCCGGCACACCTGGACAGCCTGGCGCTGAGCGGCACGGCGCAGGTGCGCAACGGTGTCGTGAACACGCCGGCCGCGCCACTGGCCGACTGGAAGACTCTGATGCTCACCTTCGCTCGGGTGCGCCCGCTGGCTCGGATGGTCGAGGTCAGCTCGGTGCAGGTCTCCGGTCTCTCGGCCGAGATCGACCGCGGCCCGCAAGGTCTGCTCGGCTTCGGTCGGACGCCTGGCGAAACGGCAAGCCAGGGGCCCGCCACGGCCGCCGGTGCGTCGCCCGCCGCGCGGGCAACACAGGGCGCGAACCCTGCAAGACCCGGCACCAACCCCTGGAGCATCCAGGTCGGCAGCGTGACGCTGGCCGATAGCCGGATGCGCTGGCGTGACGCGACGGTCAAGCCCGCGGTCGACTGGAGCTTCGCGGTGCCCAAACTGGAGGTCCATCACATCGGCTGGCCACTGACGGCGCCGGCGTCTTTCTCCGCCGACATCACCGGCCCACAGGGCCTGCAGTTGCAACTGCAAGGCCAGGGCAATTTGCAGCAGGCGCAAGCATCGCTCACGGCCACGCACATCGCCCCCCAAATCGCCGCCCCCTACGCGACCCCAGTCCTGCATGGCATGGCCCTGCCGCGCGGTCTGCTCAGTGCGCAGGCCGACTTGCAATGGCAGGCTCAAAACCGCAGCGCCGTGATCCAGATGCATCGGCTGCACTGGACGGGTTTCGCCTTCGGCCCGGCTGGCGGTCTGGTGGCGCACGACCTTGCCGTGCGTGATGCCAGCCTGCACTGGTCCGCCATGCCGCAAACCCTGACGCTGGACATCGGCCAGGCGCAGATCGACGGCTTCGCCGCGGGCCAGAACGCCGCGCTGCGCGCCGCGCAGCTGAGCGTGCGCCAGGCGAAGGTTGATTTGAGCGCGCACACGGCGCAGTTCGGCCTGGTGCAAGTGCTGAATCCGCAAGCCAGCGTCGCGCGCGACTCCACCGGGCAATGGTCGTTCCGGCAGTGGCTGCCGCAGGGTCTGCTGCCGCCCCCCGGCAAGGCCCCGTCAACCACCCGGCGAGGTCAAGCGGCACAGCCATCCGCCCCCTGGCGCGTGCAGGTGCAGCAGGCCGAGGTGAACGGGGGGCGTTTCTACCTTGCCGACTCCAGCCCGAAAAAGCCGGTGGTGGTGGCCATCACCGGCTTCCATATCGGCCTGCGCAACGTCGTCTGGCCGCAGACCCAGCCGGC
This sequence comes from Thiomonas sp., assembly GCA_027443745.1. Next base: position 2,322 of record DAIAZB010000353.1, read on the forward strand.
CGACGTGACCCTGGCCGCGCAGATCAGCGACGAGTTGCCCGTTGATCTGGCGCAGGGGACCGCCACGCCCACAGCCCACGCCGCCAGCAGGCCATCAAACGCGGCGGGCACCGCCGCCGCTAGCGCGCCGCAGGCAATCGTGGCCCCTGGGACTGAGAACGCAACACCTGGCAATCCCGGTCAAGCCACAGGGATGACGATGGCGAATACGGGCTCGGAGCCGATCCCCGCGGCGGGCTCGTTGCACTTCACCGGACAGGTGCAGGCCAGCCCCTTCAGCCTGCACGGCAAGCTCGATGCGCGCGACCTGCCAGCGCAGATTGCCGATCACTACCTGCCACCGCGCGTGAACGCCGAAGTGCTGCGCGCTCCGGCCAGCGCTTCGGGCGCAGTTGCCCTGAGCCAGGGGCCCGCCGGGCTTGCCTTCAGCTTCGACGGCAGCGCCGGCTTGAGCCATTTCGTGGCCGACACCCTGGAACCGCGCGAGCGCCTGCTGGGCTGGAACAGCCTGCAACTGAAGGGCCTGCACTTTGCGCACACCCCGCGCACCGGTCTGGGCCCGACCACCAAGGTCGTGGTGAATCAGGTGGCGTTACGCGACTTCTATGCCCGCGTCATCCTGAGCAAAGATGCGAAGCTCAACCTCGCACAGGTGTTCAAACCCCTGCCGGCGCCAGCTACTGCAACCACAAGCATCGCCGCCAACACGACCGCGAACTCAGGCGCATCCACCACCACATCCACCACCAAAGACACAAACAATCGCGTGGCCGAAGGCGCCGCCGGACACAACGGCGCCGGGTCGCCCTTCGGTGGCCGCAACAGCGCAACGCCATCGGCCGCGCGCAATGTGGTGGTCGACGTTGGCGGCATCACCCTGGCCGGCGGCCTGGTGGACTACACCGACCATTTCGTTCAGCCCAATTACTCCACCAGCCTTTCGGGCGTCGAAGGCAGCATCGGCGCTTTCGGCACGTCCACGGTCCAACCTGCTTCGGTGGATCTGCGGGGCACGGCGGAGGGCACTGCGGCGGTGGTGCTGAGCGGCACGGCCAACCCACTGCTGTCACCACCGCAACTCGATCTGCGCGGCAAGATGACCGACCTGCAACTCGCGCCGCTCTCACCCTATTCCGGGCGCTATGCCGGCTACGACATCAAGCGCGGCCTGCTGTCCATGGACGTGCATTACGACATCGACGCAAACGGCCGGCTGAAGGCCGACAACCAACTCGTACTCAACCAGCTCACCTTCGGCAAGCGGGTGAACAGCCCGACGGCCACGAAGCTGCCCGTGTTGTTGGCGGTGGAATTGCTGAAGGATCGCAACGGCAACATCAACGTCAACATTCCCATCTCCGGTTCGCTCAACGACCCGGAGTTCAGCCTCGGCTCCGTCATCAGCCGCGCCATCGTGAACTTGCTGGTGCGCGCCGTCACGGCACCGTTCAGCCTGCTCGGCAACCTGATCGGCAGCGATCGGTCAGCCGATCAGCTCAGCCAGGTCGCCTTCGTGCCGGGAACCGCCGTCCTCCAACCGCAAGACCAGGCGAAGCTGGCTGACGTCGCCAAAGCCCTGAAGGCCAAGTCCGAGCTCATCCTCACCATCACCGGCGAGGTGGATCCAGCCGCTGAAGGCGAGCCTTACCGCGAAGCCCGCTTGAATCAGCAGATGTTGGCACTGTGGAAGCGCGACCTGCCGCGCGCCGAGGCCTATGCCAACGCCAAGGCCGAGGTCGTGCCGCGGGCCGACTACGCCAAGGTGCTGGCCGCCGTCTACCGCCAAACCCCGTTGCCCGACAAGCCGCGCGACGCCATCGGACTGCCCAAGACCTTGCCCGAGGCCGAGATGCAAAAGCTGCTGCTGCAGAACATCCCGGCGTCGAGCGATCGCCTGCAGGCATTGGCCATGGAGCGTGCGGTGAGCCTGCGCGCCGCGCTCGAAGCGCTGGGCGTGCCCGGGGCGCGCCAGTTCATTGCCGCACCCTTGCTGCTGGACAAGCCTGCTGCCGGCTGGACGCCGCAGGCCAGCCTGTCGCTGACCTTGCCGTGATGCGGGTGCCGGCACATCGCATTTGAACTGGCTTCAGGCTTGTGCGTGACGCAAAGTGATCTGAATCAAGCGTTTGTGCGGCATGCTGAAGGTGTGTCCCGCAATAACCCAGTTGCAAGCATCAGTTTGGTTGACGCCGGGAGCGCGACAGGCCTACATTGGACTGACCGAGGCGGTGCAGCCGCAGCGGTGGCCGGACCGGGTGAAGCTCGGGCCGGAGTCCCCCCAAAATCCCTGCATCCCTGCGGGGTTGGCACCTGGCAACAAACCCTCGTGCCGTGCTGAACCGGGCCGCGTCACCGCAAGGTACGCGGCCTTCTCATGCGGCTCTTGGCTGCGCGGCAGCGTCAGCCTGCCGCGTAGAAGGCTTGTTTGGCCTGGTACATCTGCTGGTCGGCGGCGTGATGGGCTTGCTCCAGGGCCATGCCGGCGTAGGCGGTGGCGCGACCCACGGCGTAACTCAGGCGGGCACCGGTGTAAAACTGGTTGTTGACTTCAGCCATGTGCAGGATGCGGTTGTGCAACTGCTGCGCGGCGCGCTCGTCCTGGTAGGGCAGCAGCATGGCGAACTCATCGCCACCGATGCGCGCCACGACGTCATTCGCCCCGGCAGCCTTGAGCAGCACCTCGGCGGCGCGGCGCAGCAACTGGTCGCCGGCCTCGTGGCCTTGGGCGTCGTTGATCGGCTTGAGACCATTCAGATCCAGCACCAGAACGCTCACCGGCACGCGCTGCTCGGCCTGCAGGCGGTGCAACGCATCTTCATAAAATGCGCGGTTCTTCAGCCCCGTCAGCACGTCGTGCGTGCCCAGGTATTGCATATAGCTCTCGGCTTTCTTGCGCGCCGTGATGTCGCTGATCGCCACCAGCACCCGCTGCCAGCTGCGTTCCGAACCCGGCAGCGCGGTGCGGCGCAGCAGGATATCGACCGGCTCGCCATGCAGGGCGTAGTTGATGCCTTCGTATTCGGCCGTGATTTTGCCGTCCCACAGGTCCACCAGCTCGGCCTCGAAATGCCGCCGCGCCTCGTCACGGAACACGCGGTGCAGGTTATCGATCAACGCCGTTTTGCTCGCTGCGCCGAACAGCTCCAGGGTCTGCTGGTTCACATCCACCACGCGAATGCGCTGCATGGATTCGAGCACCACCTCGGGATGCTCCACCAGATGCCGGCGGATATTGGTGATGCCCTGCGCGCGCAAACCCTCCAGATAACTGCGCAAGGCGCTGTAATCCTCCAGCCAGAGCGACACGGGCGAGTGCTCGAACAGACCCTGGGCATGCAGCTCGGATGCCGCCAGGCGCTCCATGGCGCGCTTGCGCTCGGTGATGTCGGTGATGGAAATGAGCACGCGGCTCCAGTCCTGCTCATGTCCTGGCAGCAGGCTGCGGCGCAACAGCACCTGCACCGGCATGCCGTCGAGCGCATAGTTGATCCCCTCGATCTCGATGTCCACCTGCCCGTCCCACATGCGCTTGAGCTCGTAGGCGAAGTGTCGCGACATGTCGTCGCGAAACACCCGGTGCAGATTGGCGAGCAACGCGTCCTGGCTCTCGGCCTTGAACAGCTTGAGCGTGGTGGCATTCACCTCCACCACGACGATGCGCGCCATCGCCTGCCCAAGCACGTAAGGATGGGCTTCGAGATGGGCTTCGAAATCCGTCACGCCCTGCTGGCGCAACGCGTCGAGCAGCGCACGCACGGCGCTGTAATCCTCGATCCACAACGACACCGGGGCGTTCTGAAACACATCGTGAAAGTTCATGACCATGCAGACAGTGCGGTTCGGGCTGCCATTGTGCGTGATGCACAACAAGCCCAGCCCAGCAACCGCGCCGCCAATGCCCGCCCTCCCCCGTGAGTTCAGGCATGACCCGCATGCCGACGCCGGGGGCCAAAACTGCGCACAATGCGAACTGTTCGCAGACCCACCGGAGCACCACCATGCAAGCCGCCAGCCCCGCTTTCACGCCCCCCCAGGCGACGAACGCCAAACTTGAAACCATCACCCTCGCCGGCGGCTGTTTCTGGTGCGTGGAGGCCGCGTTCAACGCGGTGGATGGGGTGTTCGAAGCCACCAGCGGCTATGCCCAGGGCCAGGTTCAACAGCCTAGCTACGAGCAGGTTTGCGGCGGACGCACCGGACATGCCGAGGCAGTCCGCATCCGATTCGATCCCGCCAAGCTCAGCCTCGACGACGTCCTGGACCTGTTCTTCACCATCCACGACCCGACCACGCCCAACCGCCAAGGCGCCGATGTCGGCCCGCAATACCGCTCCGGCATTTACTTCGAGCTGCCCGAGCACGAAGCCGGGGTGCGGACCTACATCGCCCGACTCGCCGCCAGCGCATACGGCGGCACTGCGCCCATCGTCACCGAAGTCGAACCGCTGCGTGTGTTCTGGCCCGCCGAGCCCTACCACCAGCGCTACTTCGAGCGCCATCCCGAGCAGGGCTATTGCCAGGCGGTGATCGCGCCCAAGATGCACAAGCTGCAGCATCGCTTCGCCGACAAGCTGCGCGCCTGAGCCGGCATTCCGAGGTCTGGCTGCCCAGGAGGCTGCGCCGATCGGATCGCGCTCCGCCTGGCTGAAGGGTTCCGGCGCTTTCAGCGCACCGAGCGCAAGATGCTGCTCAACGCGGCAGCCGAGGGTACCCCGGTGAGCAATGCGGCACTGCCGTCGACCTTGGTCCAGACCATCACCGGCACCCCAAACAACTTGTTGCTGCTGTAGACGGCCAGATTGCGCGCCAGATCCTGTCGCACCTTCGGCGTGATCGCGGTGGCCGGCTCGATCCCGCCGCCGGGCTGGCCATTGGCGGCAAAGTCGTAGTCGTTCTCGTTTTGATGAAAGGCCTGCAGCGGGTCCTTGGCCTGCAAAATGGCTGCAGCCTTGGGCAGGCTGCTCGGGGTGAGCATGCCCAGCGGAACCCAACGCAACTGCAAATCATCCTTGCCGACATCGGCACGCAGCATGCCGTACAGCTTGTGGCAGTAGGGGCAGTTGGGATCGAAAAAAATGGTCAGCACCCGCTTGCCCTGGCCTTCAGCGATCCACGTGGTTCCGTGGATTTGCGCCAGCACGCCCTCCGCCTGGCGCATGTCTTGCGCCGCGGCCGGAACCGCGGTGGACACCAGAATCGCCGCCAGCGGCGACAGCGCCAAGGCGCGCAGGGTGAAGCGTCGATCAGGTCTGAAACGCGGATGCTGCTGCATGGCTATCTCCGGTGTGGTGCGGGTGAGTGAAGGCGCGGGCGACTGCAGGCGCGTGGCGCGAACATGGAAGATGGTGGACGCTGCGGCGGTTGCAAGGCTCGCGCGTCGGACGTCGGGTGACCGCGATGCGGCGTGGCGTGCCAGGCGCCGGTTCAAGGCGCCAGTCGCTGTCGCAGCCACATCCCGTCGCGCTGCATCCGATACGCCAGCCGGTCGTGCAGGCGCGAGCGGCGGCCCTGCCAGAATTCCCAGGCATCCGGCACCAGGCGGTAACCGCCCCAGTGCGGCGGGCGTGGCGGATGCAGGCCGAACTTCAAGCCATACTCGGCGGCGCGTTTGACCAGCACTTCGCGGCTGTCGATGACTTCGCTTTGCGGCGAAGCCCAGGCGCCGATGCGTGAGACCAGAGGCCGGCTGGCGAAATAGGCATCGGCCTCGACCGCATCCCCCAACTCTACCCGGCCCTCGACGCGCACCACCCGCTCCAGTTCAACCCAATGGAACTGCAGCGCGGCAACGGGATGTGCCGCCAGTTCACGCCCCTTGCGGCTGGCGTAGTTGGTGTACCAGACGAGGCCGCGGGCATCGAACCCCTTGATCAGCACGACCCGGGTCGACGGCCGGCCATCCTCCCCCACCGTCGCCAGGGTCATGGCGTTGGGTTCGGGGACTTGCGCCTGCACCGCCTCGGACAGCCAGCGCTCGAACAGCTTGAACGGGTCGGCATCGGCTTGCCCCTCGTCCAGTTCGGCGCGGGTGTAATCCTTGCGTAAATCAGCGAGTGTCTGCATGGATTCGAGTATAGGGAGGACGATAGGCCGACGTCGCACCAGTTCCCACGATGGGGCTGCAACGGCAGCTTTGGCGACAGGCCAACACTGTGGCGCCGTGCAGCGTCGCGTTGTTGCCACGTTGTTGCCATCCCGGCATGCCCCGGCAGCAACCACTGTGCCAAACGCCGATTTCACCCTGACGAGCATCTCCAGCAACGACTGGCACCCCCGCTTACGGCCCGACCGTCTGCAGCAACTCGGCCAGCGCCTTGTCCCCGTGCGGCACGCCAAGCAGGAGCTGCGGCTGGCCATCGCGATCGCGAAACACGGCCAGGGGCACGCTGGAATAGATCCCGGCGCGCTGGAGAACAGCGTCGTTGGCCTTCAAGGCCCGCCGCGTCTGGGCGCTGATCTGGCCGGCCGAGGGTTGGGTGGGTGCTGGCCGATTGGGGTCGAGTCCGTGGTCTTCGGTTGCACGAAAAGCCCGCAAGCGATCCTTCGCCTGCAAGATGGCGGCAGCCTGACCCAGGCTGGACGGGGCGAGGATGGCCACGGGCACCCAGCGCAACTGCAATCCGTCCTTGCCGGCGAAGGGGCGCAGATCCGCATCAAGCTGGCGGCAATAGGGGCAGTTGGGGTCGAAGAAGATGGTGAGCACCCGCGCACCCCGGCCTTCGCTGATGGCAGTGGCTGCGTCCAGATGCCGCAGCACCCGAGCCGCGGCCACCATGTCGGGCGAGGGTTTGGCCGCCACCACGGTTGTGCCTGGCTGTTGGGCCCTGGCAGGTTGATCGGGCAGCAGCCCGGCCGCCAGTGCGATGCCGAGCAGGAGGGCCGATTTGTTGGGTTTCATGACGTGTTCGTGGCTGACGCCACTGGGGATACATGACCGGCAGCTTACGCGCCACGCCGGGTTTTCAGTCCTCGTTCGGCCGTCCACTGGCCCCGCATCCACGGCGCCACGGTCTTGACCACGCACGGCGCTATGGAAGAATGGACGGATCCGCATGCAACAGGCCTGCATCACGCATCTCGCCCTGGACGATTTCGCATCCCCCATGTCCGCTGAAACCGCCGATACGCTCGCCGAACTGCACCGCCGCGTCGAGGCCCTGCGCCCCACGCTGCTGCGCCTGGCCCAACTGCAGCTGCGCAACCTGGCCTGGGCGGAAGATGCGGTGTCGGAGACCATGCTGGCGGTGCTCGAAGGAGCGTCGGGCTTCAACGGCAAATCCCAATTCAAGACCTGGGTGGTGGGCATCCTCAAGCACAAGGTGCTCGATCAATTGCGTCTGCGCCAGCGCGAGGCGCAATACGACACCGACGATGACGGCGAGGTGCTCGACGACCTGGTGTTCGCCCCGGACGGCCATTTCCGCAACTTCCCGCAAACCTGGGACACACCCGCCGACGCCCTGCAGCAGCGCCAGTTCTTCGAGGTGCTCGAAGCCTGCATGGACGCCCTGCCCGGTCAGATCGGCCGCGTGTTCCTGATGCGCGAATGGCTGGAACTCGACACCGACGCCATTTGTCAGGAATTGCGTATTTCCTCGACCAATGTCTGGACGATGCTGCACCGCGCCCGCATGCGCCTGCGCGAATGCCTGCAACTCAACTGGTTCGGGACTCCTGCCAAGTGAACTATCCCCTGCGCCGTACCTGCCGCGAAGTCGCTGCGCTCATCCTGGCGCGGGAGGACCGCGCCCTCGCCTTCCCCGAGCGGCTGGCCATTCGCATTCACTTCCTGGTGTGCAAGGCCTGCCCCAACTTCGCGCAGGAAGTGCGAACCCTGCGGCACGCGCTGGGCCGCTGGCGCCATTACAGTGAGCACGACAACGACCCATCCCAGAGTTGAGCGCTGCGGGTCGAGCGATACTCGGCTCTGCGCACCCCACCCTTTCGAGTTGCCGAAGACCGCCCTGCATGCAGCAGTACTCGGCCCCAGGCAGTCCAACCGGAGCGACATCCCCATGCCCCACGCGACACAAACCCAGCCCCCGTTCCATTTGGCCTTCCCAGTGCATGACCTTGCCGAGGCAAGACGCTTCTACGGTGGCCTGCTCGGCTGCGCCGAGGGGCGCAGTGCGCCGGACTGGGTGGACTTCAACTTCTACGGCCATCAGATCGTGGCCCACCTGGCCCCCGGCGAATGTCGTCCGCAGGGTTCTGCCGCAGCCACCAGCACGGTGGACGACCACCAGGTTCCGGTGCGCCATTTCGGCGCCGTGCTCGGCATGCCGCAATGGCGGGAACTGGCCGACAAGCTGCAGGCTGCAGGGGTGCGTTTCATCATCGAACCGCACCTCCGCTTCCAGGGCGAAGTGGGCGAGCAGGCCACCATGTTCTTTCTCGACCCCTCGGGCAACGCCATCGAGTTCAAGGCCTTCGCCGACATGGCGTCGTTGTTCGCGAAGTAACACGCGAACAAGCCCGGAGCGAACCGACGCTACGACACGTCCTCGTCGGCGCTGGATCTTGCTGTGGATGGGGCTGGATTCGTGCTGCGCCGTTTCAAAGCGAGCGCTCCCATCCATCCTGGGCTTGCGCTCGACAAGGTGATGCCCAGCAGCACGATCACACCCCCGACGAGCATGCTCGGCGTGATCGGCTCTCCCAGGAACACGGCGCCCCAGAGCACGCCGAAGATCGGGATGAGCAAGGTAACGGACGCGGCGTAGGCGGCACCGGCGCGGGCGATCAACCTGAAGTAGAGAACATAGGCAAACCCCGTGCAGACGACGCCCAGGGCCACGGTGCACGCCCAGGCCAGGGGCGTGACCGCATGGCTTGGCCACAACACCCAGGCCGCGGGCAGCAGGACGAACGCGGCGAACGCCTGGCTGCCGAACGCAATGACCAAAGGCTGGACGCCCGCGAGATGCCGCTTGCTGTAGTTCACCGCGAAGCCGTAGCACAAGGTGGCGAGCAGCGCGGCTGCCACGGCAAGGGGCACCCCCGCACCGCCGCTGTCGAGGGTGTCCCAGACCAGCACGAGAACACCCACGAAGCCGAG
>DAIAZB010000354.1 GCA_027443745.1 Thiomonas sp.
GCGGTGCTCGCAGCCACGCCGGGGCTGAGCATCACCGGGTATGTGGCGTCCACCTACACCCACTTCGATACGACGTCTCCCCTGCTGCGCGCCTTCGACACCAGCCAGAACGGCTTCAAGCTCAACCAGGCTGCAGTGACCCTGGCCTACCTGCCGACGTCCGGTGCCGGTGCGCAGGTCACCGCCATCGCCGGGTCGGATGCCAAGATCCTGCGCCAAGGCGAGACCTGGCCGTTCAACACCACGGCCAGCCAGTTCGACCTCAACAACGCCTTCGTGCAATACGCCACGGGTCCGCTCACAGTGATGGCTGGCAAGTTTTCCACCCTGGCTGGGGCTGAAGTCGTCAACCCCGCGGCCGACAACGAGATTTCTCGCTCGCTGCTGTTCTGGGACATGGAGCCCGGAACCCATACCGGGGTGCGTGCGGCTTATGCCGTTTCGGGCGCGCTGACCTTGACCGCAGGCGTGAACAACGGCTGGAACTTCACCAGTTCGCCGGCTGGCACCGCCAAGACGATCGAGCTCGGCGCATCGGGCTCGCCCAACAAGATGTTTTCCTATTCCGGCGCGTTCTACTCAGGCCAGTCGCCTTTGTTTGGCGGCAGCCCGAACGGCACGCTGCAACTGCTCGATTTGGTCGGCACCCTCAATGCGACCGACGCGCTGAACTTCGTCGCCAATGTCGACATCCTGTCGAAGGACGATTACCTGGGAGTCGGCACCGGCAAGGGCAAGGCGAATGGCCTGGCCCTGTATGCGAACTACAGCCTGACGGACCAGTGGACCTTGTCGGCGCGTGGCGAGTACATCGACGACAAGGATGGCATCGTCTCGGGCATCAACGGAACGTCCAACAAGCTCAAGGAATTGACCCTGGCCGTGAATTACGCGCCGGTCAAGAATCTCAAGCTCTCGGTCGAAGCGCGCCAGGACAAGTCGGACGTCGCGATTTTCACCAAGAACGGTGCCTCCGCCAACAACCAAACTTCACTCGAGTTGCAAGGCATCTATTCGTTCTGAGCATCCACCCCACCCCCATCAGGAAGGAGCAACCCATGAAAATGATCATGGCCATCATCAAGCCGTTCAAGCTCGACGAGGTGCGTGAAGCCTTGTCCGGCATCGGCGTGACGGGCATCACCGTCACCGAGGTCAAGGGCTTCGGCCGGCAAAAGGGCCACACCGAGCTGTATCGCGGCGCGGAGTATGTCGTCGATTTCCTGCCGAAAGTGAAAATCGAGGCCGCCGTGCCCGAAACCCTGGTCGAACGCACCATCGAAGCCATCGAAACCTCGGCCCGTACCGGCAAGATTGGCGACGGCAAGATTTTCGTCTCGGCTCTCGAACAGGTCGTTCGCATCCGCACCGGCGAGACCGGTGGCGACGCGCTCTGACACCCGCCCTCAAGAAAGGTCCCCAACATGAAAAAGTTTCTCGTCACGATTGCGCTGAGCATGGCGGCCCTGGCCGGCCCTGGCAGCGCCTGGGCTCAGACCGCCAGCAGCCCAGCCGCGGCAGCGCCCGCGGCGGCAGCACCCGCAGCAGCGCCAGCGGCCCCTGCTGCGGCGCCGCCTGCAAAGGAAGCCATCAGCTCGGATCCGAATGCCAGCATCAACCCTGGTGATACGGCTTGGATGCTCACCTCCACGGCGCTCGTGTTGATGATGACCATCCCTGGGCTGGGCCTGTTTTATGCCGGCATGGTGCGCAAAAAGAATTTGCTCGACACCCTGGCGCAGAGCTTCGTCGTCACGTGCCTGGTCACCGTGCTCTGGTATGTCATCGGCTACACCTTGGCATTCTCGGACGGCGGGCCCTACATAGGCGACCTGTCGCGATTCCTCTTGCATGGCATGGGGAAATTCACGGTCTCGGATCTGTCGGGAACGATTCCAGAATCGGTCTACATGACGTTCCAGATGACCTTTGCGATCATCACCCCAGCCCTCATCGCCGGCTCGTTCGCTGAGCGCATGAAGTTCTCCGCGCTGATTTGGTTCATGAGCCTGTGGCTGATTTTTGTCTACTGCCCGATTGCTCACTGGGTCTGGTCCGCCAATGGCTGGCTGGGCAAGCTGGGTGCCCTCGACTTCGCCGGCGGCACCGTGGTTCACCTCAACGCCGGTGTTGCGGGCATCGTGACCGCGCTGTTCCTGGGTAAGCGCGTGGGCTACGGCAAAGAGCCGATGCCGGCGCACAACCTGGCCTTCACCATGATCGGCGCCGCGCTGCTGTGGGTGGGCTGGTTCGGCTTCAACGCGGGTTCTGCCGTCAACGCTGGCGGTCGCGCCGGCATGGCCATGGCCACGACCCAAATCGCGACGGCAGCCGCTGCGCTGGCCTGGATGTTTGCCGAATGGGCCGCGCGCGGCAAGCCGACCCTGCTGGGTTTGTGCTCAGGCGCAGTCGCTGGCCTGGTGGCCATCACGCCGGCCTCGGGCTTCGTTGATCCGACGGGCGCCGTCATCATCGGCATCGCTGTCGGCGTGGTGTGTTTCTGGACCGCGACCTACATGAAGAACATGTTCGGGTACGACGATTCATTGGATGCTTTCGGCGTGCACGGGATCGGCGGTGCGCTGGGTGCGATCCTCACCGGTGTTTTTGCAGTCAAGGCCATCGGAGGCACGGCCGGCCTGCTGGAAGGCAATCCGGGCCAAGTCATCAAGCAGCTGGTGGATGTCGGTTCGGTCATCGTCTGGGACGGTGTCGTGACCTACATCATCCTGAAGGTCATCGACATGACCATCGGTGTGCGTGTGTCTGAAGAAGACGAGCGCGAAGGTTTGGACATCAGTCAACATGGAGAGCAAGTTGCCTGACCCACGACAAGTTGGCTTCAACCCGGGGTGATCCTCTCGCTCCGGCCGCATCTCCAGCGGACTGTTCAGCCCGGCCTCAAGCCGGGCTTTTTTATGGAACGCCGCCATTATGTCTCTGACGCACATAGAGAAAAATCAGTGACTTATACGCGCCCCCGCGCTGACGGCGGAACTCAAGCCAGCAGGCCCTTGCTGCGCATGAGATCGACGAGGCCTTGCTCCTCGAGGGCGTACTCCCCGTGCGCGGCTCGCCACACGAGCGATTTCGCCTGCAGAGCTTCGAGGGTGCTCTGAACGTTGGGGACATTGACTTTGTCGACGCTATCCGGATCCAGCTGGGCCAGCTGCTCGGAGTACGCCTTGAGCGACGCGACCGCGTAAGGGGTGTAGGCGTCTCCCTGAATCGCTAACACGCGCAACACCGCACCCTGTAGTGGCGTGAGTGCCCGCACGACCTTGAGCATGGCCTCGTCCGATTCCTCGATCGCCGCGGCCACGGCGACCTCGAAGGCGTCGTCTAGGCGCCCGGCGGGGGGCAGCACGCCGTTGTCATCGGGCAGGTCGCCGAGCGCCTGCATGAGCACTTCCGGGCGCCAAGCGGCGCGCTCGAAGCTTCGCAGGGTGCGGTCTACGTCCAGCTGGGTGGGCAGGCCGGCGTTGTCCACAAACCACCTCACATAGTCGACGCCCAACGGCGGAAAGGCGCGCATCATGGCCTTGTAGAACGCCTGGTCCTTGCTGGCGCGCAGGATGGCCAGCTTGGGGCGGCTAGAGCCCGTGGCTACGATGCGCAGACCAAAATGATGGGTACTGTTGAGCTCATCGCGGGCCGCCTTCAATGCGAACAGCGCGTTGTTGCCTTCGTCGGTGGTCGCGGCGTGCTGAGCCTCGTCGATCATCAGGACGATGGGCGCCTTGACGCGATCGGACAGGGCCCCCAGCGCCTGGCTCAGGCTCACACCGGTACCTAAGGCTACGCTGAACAAGCCGCTGATTTCAGCCCAGTGACGGCATGCGGAGAGAGCGGTTGCACATGATGAGATCGACGGGGCGGGATGAGACGATTTCGAGCCGCTCGGTGGCCATTTCGGCCACGCAGGAGGCGCTTGGCG
>DAIAZB010000355.1 GCA_027443745.1 Thiomonas sp.
GGCCACGCGCGTGGCGATGTAGTCCTTCTCGTTGCCCAGCATGGTCTGGAAGGCGCCGAGCGCCTCGACGAGATCCGGCCGGTGCTGCACGTGATGCTGGAAGTAGGTGGCGTTGTACATGCCGGCGAACACGCCCACCGGCGCGGTCGTCGCGTCAGGCGCGTGGCCGGCGCGCTCCAGGCATTCCCAGCACAGTTCGAGGAAGATGCGCTGCTGCGGGTCCATCAGTTCGGCCTCGCGCGGCGCGATGCCGAAGAAGGCGGCGTCGAACCGGTCGACGCCGTCGATCACGCCGCGCGCCTTCACGTAGTCGGGGTCTTGCGTCAGACTGGCGGGAAGGCTGGGGTCGAGCTGATCGGCGCTGAAATGGGTGATGCTGTCGCGCCCGGTGAGCAGATTGGCCCAGAACCGTTCGACATCCGCCGCACCGGGAAAGCGCCCCGCGGTGGCGATGACGGCGATGGGCTCGGGGCCGCTTGCCGCTGCCGTGTGCTCAGGCCGTGCGGCTGCGTCGCGCACCGGCCCAGCCAGCATGCGGCTGGACAGGCGGCGGGCGTCCAGCGCGGGCGCGGCGGCGTCGTCTGGGCCGTGAGCGGACTCCAGCAGGCGCGCCAGGGCGGCGGGCGTGGGCTGGCTGAAGAATGCATGGGTGCCCAGCCTGCATGCCGCATCGCCCAGCAGCGACAACACCTTGAGCACCAGCAGCGAGTTGCCGCCGAGGTCGAAAAAATTGTCCAGTCGCCCTACCTGTTGCAGGCCCAGGGCCTGGGCAAAGGCATCGCACACGCGCTGTTCGGCTTCGCCCTGAGGGGCTTGGTAGGGGTTGGTCAGGTCGGGGCGAGTGCTTTGCGGCTCGGGCAGCGCCTGCTGGTCGAGCTTGCCGTTGGTGGTGATGGGCAGGGCGGGCAGCCAGACGAAGGCGGCCGGCAGCATGTAGTCGGGCAGGCGTTTGGCCAGCAGGGCGCGCAAGTCCGCGCTGTTCGGAGCTTGGCCGCTTGCAACGCCGTAGGCGATGAGGCGAGTGTTGCCGGCAGCGTCCTTGCGCGCGATGACGGCGCAGGATTTGACGGCAGGATGCGCGGCGAGCGCGGCCTCGACCTCACCCAGCTCGATGCGAAAGCCGCGAATCTTGACCTGGGTGTCGGCACGGCCGAGGTAGTCGAGGTTGCCGTCGGGCAGTCGGCGCACGAGATCGCCGGTGCGATACAGACGCTCGCCGGCCGCGCCAGAGGGGTTGGGTATGAAGCGCTCGGCGGTGAGTTCGGGCCGGTTCAGATAGCCGGTGCCAAGCCCGGCTCCACCCACGAACAGTTCACCCGCTTCACCCGCCGCAACCTCGGTCAGGCCGGCGTCCAGGACATGCACCTGCGTGGCGTTGATCGGCTTGCCGATGGGGATGCTGCGGGCGTCCGCGGGGAGATCGCGCGGGATGGTGAAGGCGGTGGCGAAGGTGGTGCACTCGGTGGGGCCGTAGCCGTTGATCAGGCGTACCTCGGGCAGGGCCTGCAACGCGCGGCGCACGTGACGCACCGACAGCGCCTCGCCGCCGGTGAGCAGTTGCGTCAGGCCGCGCAGGTGTGCGGGGTCGTCGTCGATCACAGCGTTGAACAGCGCTGCGGTGAGCCAGGCGGTGTTCACGCCGTGCGTGCCGATGGTGCGGGCCAGGCCGGCCGGTGTCGGCAGATCTTCGTCGTGCAGCACGCACATGCCGCCGTTGAGCAGCGGCCCCCAGATTTCAAGCGTGGAGGCGTCGAACCCCAAGGGGGCGGCGTGCAGCATGCGGGTGTCAGGCCCCAGGCGCATGTAGTTGGGCTCGGTCACCAGACGCAGAATGGCCGTGTGCGGGATGCCGATGCCTTTGGGCAGGCCGGTCGAGC
>DAIAZB010000356.1 GCA_027443745.1 Thiomonas sp.
AATCACCGGTGTTGACGCCGGTCCGCGGTGGGTTGGTGAACATTCCCCTTGTGGGGCATGCTTGAAGGAGCAGCATCTGTGCCAGCTCGCAGCGTGTTGCATTTCGTGAACCTGTTCACGCTTTGCGGCTCCGCAGCATCGCCGGCAGCAACAATTCCGGTCTCGGACTGACAATTTTCGTCAGCCTCGTGCGCAAGTTGTCGCTGCAGCCGCAGCCGGGACACAAGCCTTACACCCGGTGCAGGCGCAGCAGGCCGACGCCGAAGGCGCAGAACACCGTTCCCGACACGCGCTGCGGCCAGCCCGAGGCGAACCAGGAGTTCAGGCGCTTGCGCGTCAGCACGGCAAGCCCGGCATAGAGACTCAGCACCAGCAGCGAGATGGCCATGAAGGTGGCCGTGAGCACGGCGTACTGCGGCCCCATCGGCCGGGATGCGCTGAGGAATTGCGGAAACAGGGCGGCGATGAAGGCGATGGCCTTGGGATTGGTCAAGGCCACCGTCACGCCCTTGGCATAGAGCTTGCGCGGATGGTGGTCGGCCCGCGGCTCGCCGGGCGCGGTGGCCAGCGCTTGCGGCGAAGACTGCCCCGCCCTGCGCCATTGCTGCATGCCCAGCCAGATGAGATAGGTGGCGCCAGCAACCTTGACCAGGGTGAAGGCCAGCGCGGAGGTTTGCAGCACGGCATTGAGCCCGAGCGCGCTCAGCGTGGCCAGGGCCAGCAGGCCCGAGACGTTCCCGAGCGACGACCACAGCGCGCGCCGCCAGCCAAAGTGCATGGCGTTGTGGATCGACAGCATGACCGCCGGCCCCGGCGTGAAGCATGCGGCCAGGGCAAAGCCGACGAAGATGAGGTAGGTGGTCCAGGTGGGCATGGGTCGGGCATGAGGAGGCGAAAGCCGCCGGGGCGCCCGAATTCTAGGCGCCACCCCGAGCGGCCCTGCCTTTGCCGGGCATGCCCAAGCCGCTTACTTCGGCTGCGGCATGACGCGCAAATAGGGCTTGAGCGCCTTCCACCCGCCGGGGAATTTCTGCCTCGCGGCGTCGTCGCTGATGGAGGTGGGGATGACGACGTCATCGCCCGGGTGCCAGTTGGCCGGCGTGGCGACGCCATGCTTGGCGGTGAGCTGCAGGGCATCGAGCAGGCGCAGCACTTCGGTGAAGTCACGCCCGTTGCTCATCGGGTAGACCAGCATGGCCTTGATTTTCTTGTCGGGGCCGATGAAGAACACACTGCGCACCGTGGCGTTGTCGGCGGCGGTGCGGCCGTCCGAGGCGCCCGATGCGTCGGCCGGGAGCATGTCGTACAACTTGGCCACGTTCAGGTCGGTGTCGCCGATGATGGGGTAGTTGGGCGCCGTGCCCTGGGTCTCGGCAATGTCCTGGGCCCACAGGCGATGTCCGGCGACGGGGTCGACCGAGAGGCCGATGAGCTTGCAGTGGCGGCGGTCGAACTCGGGCTTGAGCCGGGCAACCGTGCCCAGTTCGGTCGTGCAGATGGGGGTGAAGTCCTTGGGATGGGAAAACAGCAGGGCCCAGCTGTCGCCGATCCAGTCGTGGAAGTGAATCGTGCCCTCGGTGGTCTCGGCCGTGAAGTCGGGGGCTGTGCTGCCAATGCGCAAACTCATGTTGGTCTCCTGGGGTTGTGTGGCTGACGAACGGACAGCCTTC
>DAIAZB010000357.1 GCA_027443745.1 Thiomonas sp.
CGTGCCGGCTTGACCCTGGCGTACTAGATCCTGGGCGTCGACAGTGGCCTGAATCGCTGGGTTGACAGTTTCCACCGCGGCGACGATAGCGACCTTGGGTTGTTCGATCCCGATGCACCGTAGCAGCCCGATGGTGTTGCCGAGAATGTCTTGCTTTGTTTTGAGGTTAGGCGTGATGTTGACCACGCAATCAGCCAGCGCGAGCAGTTTGTGATAGCGCGGCAGATCGAATAGGAACACGTGGCTGATGCGGCCGTCGCTGCGCAGCCCATTGGCGCGGTCGACTACCGCCGACATCAGTTCGTCGGTGTGCAGCGAACCCTTCATCAGCGCGCTCAGCGTACCGTCGCGGGCTAGTGATGTTGCTTGGCGCGCAGCCTCAGGGGCTTGTTCTGCCGTCGGAATGATTTCGAAGTCGCGGCAATCGATTTCAGCGGCGGCCGCCGCGCGTTCAATCAGTTCTGGATGGCCGATCAAAACTGGGCGCCCAATCGCCGCGTCGCGGATACATGCCGCCGAACGCACCGCCATGGCGTCGCAGGGATGCACGAGGCCGATTGCTGCTTGGTGTACGGCGGCCAACTCGTGAGCGCGATTGATCAGCGCCTGCAGACGCGGGTGGGATGCGCTGGCGGCCTGGGGGTTCAAAATGCTCATGAGCTCACCGTTGTGCTGTGGGCGCCGTGCGGAGTGCGCCTTCGCTATGGAGCAGCGGCCGGGAAAGCAGCCGCCGCTCGTCGCTCAGACACTCAGACATAATCCTTGTACTTGTCGAGGAAGCGCACGGGCTTGCTCAGCGCGTCACGACGGAACGGGTCGCCGAGTTCGCGGGTGCACATGATCTCGATGACGCAGGTCTTTTTCTGATTCATCTGCATGTCTATCGCGCGTTTGAGCGCAGCGCCGACGTCCTCGAGCCGATCGACCACGATGCCTTCGGCTCCCATCGCTTTGGCGATGCCGGCAAAGCTCTGGCTTTCCAGCTCGCCCGCGACGAAGCGGCGGTTGTAGAAATCGACCTGGTTCTTCTTCTCCGCACCCCACTGACGGTTGTGAAACACCACTGCGGTGACCGGAATGTCGTGGCGCACAGAAGTCATGATCTCGACCATGCTCATCGCCCACGCGCCGTCACCGGCATAGGCGATCGCGGGACGGTCTGGCGCCGCAAGCTTGGCGCCGATGATGGTCGGAAGAGCATAGCCGCAGTTGCCAAAACTCATCGGTGCGAAAAAGCTGCGTGGCTCTTCAAACCGCAGGTAGCTGTTGGCTACCGAGTTGATGTTGCCGATATCGGTCGACACCATGGCCCGCGGTGGCAAGGCCTTTTCCAGCTCGCGCAGGACTTGGCGGGGATGCAGGTACTGACCGCCAGTTGGGGTCTTCTCGCCCTTGGCTTCCTCAATCATGTCCAGGCTGTACGGATCGCGCTCGTGGGTCCATGTGTCGAGTTCGCGCTCCCAAGCCTCCTTCTCGCTCTGGATGGTCGCTGCGCGCTGTACTTTGGTCGCGTCACATTCGAGGGTGCGTGAGGCCAGGCGCTGAGTCAGTGCCAGCGCTACCGCCTTGGCATCACCAAAAATACCGACGGTGATCTTTTTCACTAGGCCAAGGTTGGTGTGATCGGCCTCGACCTGGATGATCTTGGCGTTTTTTGGCCAGTAGTCCATGCCATGCTGGGGCAGGGTTCCGAAGGGGCCCATACGCGAGCCCAGCGCGACCACGACGTCAGCCTGGGCGATCAGCTTCATGGCCGCTTTTGCGCCCTGGTATCCCAGCGGACCGGCCCACAGCGGGTGGCTGGCTGGGAAGGCATCGTTGCGCAGGTAGCCTGTCACTACTGGAGCGCCCAGGCGCTCGGCCAATTGCCTGCACTCCTCGACCGCATCACCCATGACAACCCCGCCTCCAGCCAGGATGACCGGAAATTTCGCCGTGGCCAGTAGTTCGGTGGCTTCGTTAAGGCTTTGCTCGCCTCCTGCACCGCGCTCTACGCGCATTGGCTTTGGAATCTCGCAGGTGATCTCGCCGTAGAAGTAGTCGCGCGGGATATTCAACTGGGTCGGCCCCATCTCACTCATTGCGCGGTCGAAGCAACGTCCTGTGAACTCGGCCATGCGCTTGGGATTCACCACGTGACCCTGGTACTTGGTGAATTCCTGGAACATCGGTAACTGGTGGGCTTCTTGGAAGCCACCCAGGCCCATACCCATGGTTCCGGTCTCGGGGGTCACGATGACCACCGGGCTATGCGCCCAGTATGCAGCAGCAATGGCGGTTACGCAGTTGCTGATCCCCGGGCCGTTTTGCCCGATGACTACGCCGTGGCGACCACTGACGCGCGCATAGCCATCGGCCATGTGTGCCGCACCTTGTTCGTGGACTACCGGAATCAGACGGATCCCGGCCGGCGCGAAGATATCCATCGCATCCATGAATGCCGAACCCATGATCCCGAATATGTCGGTGACGCCGTTGGCGGCCATGGTTTCGACGAAAGCTTCGGAAGGGGTCATCTTCTGCTGACCGATGACAACCTTGCGACTGTCGGTGGGAATGAACTGGCTCATGATCGCTGGCTCCTGTCGAGAACTAAATAAATTGAGTGAAAACGGGACGAAACATTCCATAGTTGGCGTGGTGAAATATAGGCGCATGAAACGTAGCCGTCAACATGGAATTCGATAATTCGGTATAAAATGTATCAATTATTGGAATTGAAATGATGGGTGCCACGAGCATGAACCTTGTCGATGGAATGACCGAGAGACCCACCGACACCGGAGGCGACACGCCGACCCTGCGCTTGTTCGGCTTGCTTGAGGTCATAGCAGGGCGCGATCAGCCGTTCACACTGCAATCGCTAGTGGTGGATGTTGGGCTTCCCAAGCCGACGTTGCATCGCATGCTGCAACAACTCGAAACCGCTGGGTTGCTACAGCGCCAGGTTGATGGCCGGCACTACAGCGTCGGAGTCCGCCTGCGCCGCTTGGCAGAAAGTCTCATGCTCAACGACTCCTACCATGGAGCGCGTCGCATGGTGCTGCGGGCCGTGGTGCAAGAACTGGGGGAGAGTTGCAATATCACCGCGTTGGCAGGAAGCGAGGTGCTTTATCTGGATCGTGTCGAAACTGCAGCTCCACTGCGCTTTTATCTGCACTCCGGCTCGCGGGTGCCGGTGCACTGCTCCGCCAGTGGCAAGTTGCTGCTTGCGCAGATGAGGCCGGCTCAGCGTCGGCGGTTACTCGCGCACGTCCGGCTGGAGGCCTACACCGCAGGCACGATCACCGACCTGCGGCGTCTGGAGGAGGAAATTGATCAAGTTCAGGTTCTTGGTTATGCCGTTGACAACGAGGAGTTCCTGCCTGGCCTGCTGTGCGTTGCAGTACTTGTGCCCACAGGTGCCCGCCGCTCCAACCTGTGTGTGGCGGTACAGGCGCCGGTAATGCGCCTACCCGCCAACAAGGCGTCGACGGTGTTGCCAGCATTGCGTCGCGCAGCCGAAGCGCTGGCGCGTATCGAGGCCGACGCCGTGCCGACGCGCGGCGCCCGCGCCTGACCTTTCTCCGGATGCATCCATGCTCGACATCAACACCTTTCAGCCCGACTGCCTGCTTGGCGTACGCGAAACATTCGGGATCAACTCCGACCTGCAGGTTCCAGCTTTTCGCGAGCGTGACGACCACGTTCCGGAGATTGATGAGGCCTATCGTTTCAACCCGGATGTCACCCTCGCGCTGCTTGCAGGGTTCCGACGTAATCGACGAGTCATGGTGCAAGGGCTGCACGGAACCGGTAAATCGACGCACATCGAGCAAGTCGCTGCGCGTCTGAATTGGCCCTGTGTGCGTGTCAACCTGGACGCCCACATCAGTCGCCTGGACTTGGTCGGCAAGGACGCCGTGGTGCTGCGCGATGGTGCTCAGGTTACTGAATTCCAGGAGGGCATCGTGCCGTGGGCATTGCAACGTCCGGTTGCCTTGATTTTCGACGAGTATGACGCAGGGCGTCCGGACGTGATGTTTGTCATCCAGCGCATCCTCGAGCGCGACGGCAAGTTCACGCTGACTGACCAGAACCGGGTGCTGCGCCCTCATCCGTACTTTCGCCTGTTTGCGACCGCGAATACGGTCGGGTTGGGAAATCTCAACGGGTTGTACCACGGCGTGCAGCGGCTTAATCATGCGCAAATCGACCGCTGGGACATCGTCGCATCGCTCAGCTACCTGTCTGCCGGCGAGGAAATGGCCATCGTGCTGGCGCGCGTGCCGGGCAAAGACAATGAGGCTGGACGCGCTTTGGTGGCGTCCATGGTGGCGGTTGCCGAGCTGACGCGGCGTGGCTTCGCCGCTGGTGATCTGTCGACCCTGATGTCTCCGCGTACCGTGATCACTTGGGCCGAGAACTGCGAGATCTTCCACGATCCGGCTCTCGCATTTCGACTGTCCTTTCTGAATAAGTGCGACGAAGCCGAGAAAGCACTGGTCGCCGAGTACTTCCAGCGCTGTTTCGACATCGAGCTTGGCGAGTCGCAGGCCACAACCGGCATCGGCGGCTGAGGGCGGCGGGCGATGTCCGACGAGCGCACACGGGTCAGGCTACAACGCAGAGTCGAGGATCTTTGCGGGGCGGCCATCCGCGCCGTGGCCGGGCAGCGCGACCTGCAATTGCTCGCGGGCCGCCTTTACCGCCGCCGCAGACGCCTGCCGCGATTTGCTGCGCACCTGTATCCGGTCTTCGGGCAGGCCGATTTCACCTCATTTCGTGGTGCCGCTGACGGCCTGGCGCTGCGCGTGTCGCTATCTGATGCTGCGCTGCATGCCCGTCTGTACCCGGCGGACCCCATCGCGCGGTTGATTTTCGACCTGCTCGAGCAGTTTCGCGTCGAGTCGCTGGCGCTGCCAGCACAGCGCGGACTGCAGCGCAATCTGCGCCATCGTTTCCGCAGATGGTCGCAGGAGTTTGTGGCCTCGGGGCTGACCGAAAGCGCGCTAGGCATCCTGTTGTTTACCGTCGCACAGGTTTGTCGTACGCACGTCACTGGAGAGAGCCTGCCCGAGCAATCGGCCGATCTGATCGAGGCCACCCGCGCTGCTCTGGCGCCAACCTTCGGCCCCGATTTGCGCGCCCTACGCCTGTGCCGCCATGACCAGGAAGCCTACGCGCGCGCTGCGTTAGCGCTGGCTACCGCGGTGGCCGAGCGCGCCCACGCAGCGCAGGCTGAGCCTAGCGCCGACGGCGCTGTGTCCGGTGATGCGGCAGAGGGTACGCCCAAGGCCTTTGCCTTGTTGCTCGATGTCGACAGCGGCGGTGATGACGCTCTGCCAGTGGCCGCCTTCGGACGCAGCACGCTGCTAGACGGGTCCGAAAGTGCCTACCGCGTGTACACACGGGCCTGGGATCGTGAGTGCTTCGCGGCAGATCTGGTGCGCCAGCCGCTGCTGGCCGAGTTGCGCCAGCAGCTCGACGAGCACATCATCGACAGCGGCATCAATGTCTCTCGGCTAACTCGCGAACTCAAAGCCCTGTTGGCCCAGCCACAGGTCGACGGATGGGAAGGCGGACACGAGCAGGGTCGCATCGATGGCCGGCGCTTGGCGCAATTGGTGGCATCGCCATCAGAGCGGCGCCTGTTTCGTGTTGAGCCTACAGAACTGGTGGCGAATTGCCAACTGAGCTTTCTGATCGACTGCTCAGGCTCGATGCGCCAGCACATCGTTGCCGTCGCAACTCTGGTCGACGTGTTTTCTCGTGCGCTGGACATGGCTGGCATCGGCAATGAGATCCTTGGTTTCACTACGGGAGCCTGGAACGGGGGACGCGCGCGCCGCGAGTGGCAGCTTGCCGAGCGGCCGAAGCATCCGGGGCGCCTCAACGAGTCTCTGCATCTAGTCTTCAAGGCGCACGAGCAATCGTGGCGCCGTAGCCGTGCGCAGATCGCTGCTCTCCTCAAGGGCGACCTGTTCCGCGAGGGCATCGACGGCGAGGCCGTCGACTGGGCCTGCGAGCGCATGCAGGGGCATGGCGAGGGCCGGCGCCTGCTTCTCGTGATTTCTGACGGCTGTCCAATGGACAGTGCGACTCAGCTCGCCAACGACTCCAGCTACCTCGAACACCACCTGCGCGACGTCGTGCTACGGCGTGAGCACCGTGGCGATGCGGAGATCTATGGCATCGGCGTCGGCCTTGACCTAGGGGCCTACTACAGCAGCAGCGTGGCCATCGACCTCACCACCTTGCATGGAAATGGCGCGTTGCGTGAGATTCTCGGCATGATCGCGCGCAGGGGTCGAGGCTGAAAAGACCGACCTGGCCGCTTAGCCTACGCTGGCGTCTGCGCGAATCATGTCGACAGCTTTTTCTGCCATCATGATCGCCGGGGCGTTGGTGTTTCCCGAAACCAGCGTGGGCATCACCGAACAGTCGATCACGCGTAGCCCCTGTAGGCCATGCACGCGCAGGCGTTCATCCACCACCGACATCGCATCGTTGCCCATGCGGCAGGTGCCGCTGGGATGAAAGATGGTGGCACCGGTGTTCCGGGCGAACTCAAGCAGCGAGGCATCATCGTCGGCTTCTGGCCCCGGCTTGACTTCGCGTTTTACGTAGGGTTGCATAGCCGGTGCCGCGGCGATCGAGCGCGCCGCGCGCAAGGCCGCGACCGTGGTGCGGCGGTCGAGATCGGTGGAAAGGTAATTCGGCTGCATCGACGGCGGCTCAAATGGGTCCGTCGAACGAATGCGCACGGTGCCACGCGATTCAGGGCGAAGCTGGCACACCGACAACGTGAAGCCGGAAAATGGATGGACTGCACCGCCAGCCATGTCGGCTGACAGCGTGGCGACGTGGAACTGAATGTCGGGGGTAGTCGACTCGCCCGGAAGCGCGCGCATGAAACAACCCCCCTGGTTGATACCTACTGCGAGCGGGCCGCTGCGTTGCAGCAGCCACTCCAGTCCTAGCCGGATGCGGCCGATCCACGAGTTGAGAGCGTCGTTGGTCGTGATCGGCTTGGTGCACTCGTAGATCAGGCGCACCTGCAGGTGATCCTGCAAGTTTTCGCCCACCCCAGGCAGATCGGCGACAACCGGGATGCCAAAATTTCGCAATAGGTCGACCGACCCGATGCCAGACAACTGCAACAGTTGTGGCGACTGGATCGCACCAGCCGCCAACAGCACCTCGGCGTTGCATTGCGCCTCTAGGTCGCGTCCGTGCTGGCGGTAGCGAACGCCAACGGCGCGCCCGTTTTTGATCACGATTCCGGTGGCCTGTGCACGCGTGGCAATGCGTAGGTTGTTACGACCGCGCGCTGGCGCGAGGTAGGCCTTCGCCGCGCTACAGCGCCAGCCTTTCCAGGTGGTGAGCTGGTAGTAGCCAGCACCTTCCTGTATGGCGCCATTGAAGTCTTCGGTGCGTGGGATCCCGCATTCACCGGCTCCATCGATGAAGGCCTCGATCAACTCATGACGTGCATCTATATTGGACACGCAAAGCGGCCCACCACCGCCGTGGTAGGTGCCGGGGCCGCGCTGATTGCGTTCCGAGCGGACAAAATAGGGTAGCACTTGGTCATAGCTCCAACCTTCGTTGCCCAGCGCGGCCCAATGATCGTAATCTTCACGCTGACCACGGATGTAGATCAGGCCATTGATTGAGCTTGACCCACCCAGGGTCTTGCCCCGTGGCCAGTAGATGCGCCTGCCGTTCATGTTCGGCTCTGGATCAGTGTGGAAGCACCAGTTGTATTTTTTGCTCCACATGGTTTTGCCATAGCCAATAGGCAGGTGAATCCAGAACGATCGATCTGGCGGCCCAGCCTCGAGCAGCAGCACACGAGTGCTCGGATCCTCGCTGAGCCTAGCTGCCAAGACTGATCCGGCAGAGCCCGCTCCCACTACGATGTAGTCAAACTGCTCAGACATAGCTGCTTCTCCTTGCTAGCCCAGGAGTGTGCGCACTGCACTGCTGGTTGCAGCATGACAGGCGCCTTCAACTCCCCAATTGCTCCATTGGGTAGGCTACACCCAATCCATGGCAATGCGGTCAATAGTGGAACGATTCGTCCCAAATAACTTAGTTTAACCTATGCAACAACCTTTGTCTTCATCCGCTGAGCCCGCAGTGTCCGCAGGTTCATCTGCCGAACGCAGCCTGCGCTTGCTGGCTTTCATCACAGACGCGGGCCGCGCGATGACCTTGGCCGAGATCGCGACGGGACTGGGATTGCCCAAGGCAACGGTGCATCGCTTATGCAGTCAGCTGCTGGAACTTCGATTCATTGCACGCGATGTCGACGAACGAGCATTCGCGGTCGGG
>DAIAZB010000358.1 GCA_027443745.1 Thiomonas sp.
GGCATGCCGGGTGCCGGCACCTTGCCCGCGGATTGGTTGCACACCCCGGCGCTGGCCCAGGCCGTTCGCCGCGTGCTGCGGGAGGGTGAACTGGAGAACGTCAGCCTGCACTACGGCGACCCGCAGGGTGACCCGGCGCTGCGCAACGCACTGGCGCAGCAATTGGCGCAGATGGACATTCGCGCCCGGCCTGAGCAACTGCTCACCTGCCTGGGTGCGACGCAGGCGCTGGACCTGATCGCGCGTGCCTTCACCCGGCCGGGCGACGCGGTGCTGGTGGAGCAGCCGGGCTGGTCGGCGCAGTTCGCCCAGCTCGCCCAATGCGGCCTCGACCCGCTGCCGGTGCCGCGTGGCGCCGACGGGCCCGATCTGGAGCGTGTGGCGCATTGGGCGCGCACGCGCCGCCCCAAGCTCATGGTGGTCGTCAGCCGGCTGCACAACCCCACCGGCCATGACCTGAGCGCGGCCAACGCGCACCGCTTGCTGCAACTGGCGCGCGAGCATGGCTTTCTGATCGTCGAAGACGATGTCTACGGCCCTCTGAGCGAGCAGCCCTCACCGTTGCTGACGGCAATGGATGCGCTCGATCACACCCTCTTCATCAGCGGTTTTTCCAAGCTGCTGGCCCCGGGTTGGCGGGTGGGCTATGTGGCGGCTTCGCGCGAGCGCATCGAGCGCCTGACCGACCAGAAGCTGCTGAGCAACCTCACCTCACCGGCCCTGACCGAGCGCAGCTTGGCGATGCTGCTGCAGCAAGGCGTGCTGCGTCGGCAGGCGCAACAACTGCGCGAACGCCTGGGCGTTGCGCGCAAACAGGCTGTGCGTCAGGCGCTGGCACAGGGCTGCCGCTTCGAGGCTCCGGCGCAAGGCATGTTCGGTTGGGTCGACACGGGCGTGGACGCCGACCGTCTGGCCCAGCGCCTGCTGGATCGAGGTTATTTGCTCGCGCCGGGCCGCTTGTTCGACCCGCAGGCCGAACCCAGCAGCCGCATGCGCCTGAATTTCGCCCATGCGCTGGATGTCGCGTTCTGGAAGGCCTACGCCAGCGCAGTGGCCGAGTTGCGCGCGTGACCCGCTGCAACGCGCTATCCGCTGCGCTCAGCGGGCCGTCCGCGCCGTCGCATCTTCACACGGCCCGGTGGCCGCGCAGCCATCAGGGCGGCGAGTTGCCTTGGTTCATCACGCCAAGGCCGGCCTTGGCGCCTCGACACCGGCAGGGTTTACGCACGGAAATAGGCCGACGCCCAGCCCGCCGCCAGACACAGCACGACGACCGCGGTCAGGCGCGTGCGCAAGCGCAGCCAACCGACCGCAAGCTCGGTCCAGCGTGAGGCATCCGGCCAGCCTGCGGCCCGTGCCGCGCGGGCATAGCCGGGCCAGAGCAGGCCGTCCAGGGCGCGTGCCAGCAACATCACCAAAGCCAGGGCCAGCAGGCCCCAGGCACGCGGCATCAACAGGCAGCCCAGCGCCATCAGGCTCGGAGCCACGCCCCAGAGCAACGCGAGGCGTTGCAGAGGCAGGTCATGCAGCGGCCGTGCCAACACCACACCCCAATGCACGGCGCCGAGGAAGCTCAGCACCAGCGCCGCATAGGCGCTGAGCATGCCGAGGGCGAAGGGCTGCATCAAGGCATCGGCCGCGCTGGCCCAGGATGTCGCAGCGAGGACGGCAAAGGGAATGATTCCGGCCCAGCCCAGGGCCACGATCCAGGCGGAAAGCGGCGTATCGGCATGGGCTTGGTTGACGGTGTCGGCAGGCGAGGACATGACGGCGTACGAGGGGTGGAAACAGTCCGTGGAGACAACGCAGGGAGCTGAATGAATGCGGCACGATTGTGCCGCGACCGTCGCCATGTCGCCGCAGACGGGCCATGACACTCTGCCTCTTGGCGCGGCGACATCTTTCCCAGGTGGCGCTCCACATACTCCCTACTGTAGGAAAACTCGGGGTCATGTGCTGCGGAGAACCTCCGCGCGCGGCGGTATAGTTCCAATTGCAACAATTTGTCTCTATCCGAAACATTTCGTTCACAACACCCATCATGCCCATTTCACGTCGTCGACTCGTCACCGCCGCCCCTTTGCTCCTGGCTCCGGCCATCCTGCGAGCGCAGCAGCCCATCGTCATCAAATTCAGCCACGTGGTTGCGCCGAACACGCCCAAGGGCGCAGCGGCCGAGCATTTCAAGAAGCTCGCCGAGGAGCGCACGCAAGGGCGAGTCAAGGTCGAGGTGTACCCCAACAGTCAACTCTACAAGGACAAAGAAGAACTGGAGGCGCTCCAGCTCGGTTCGGTGCAGATGCTTGCGCCCTCCTTGGCGAAGTTCGGGCCGTTGGGGGCGAAGGAATTCGAGCTGTTCGATCTGCCTTACATCTTCGACAACTACGAGGAGCTGCACAAGATCACCCAGGGCCCGATTGGGCAGGGGCTGCTGAAAAAACTCGACAGCAAGGGCATCCTCGGTCTGGCCTACTGGGACAATGGTTTCAAGGACATGAGCGCCAACAAGGCCCTGCGCAGCCCGGCGGATGCCAAGGGCCTGAAGATGCGCATCCAGTCGAGCAAGATTCTCGACATGGAAATGCGCGCCATCGGCGGTATTCCGCAGGTGCTGGCTTTCTCCGAGGTGTACCAGGCCCTGCAGACCGGGGTGGTCGACGGCACCGAGAATCCGCCGTCGAATTTCTACACCCAGAAATTCTTCGAGGTGCAGAAGTTCATGACCCAGACCCAGCATGGTTATCTGGGCTATGCGGTGATCGTCAACAAGCCGTTCTGGGAAGGCCTGCCGGCAGATATCCGCAAAACGCTGGATCAGGCGATGAAAGAGTCCACCGACTTCGCCAACAGCGTGGCACGCAAAGACAACGAGGAAGCCACCGAAGCCGTGCGCAAATCCGGCAGATGCCAGGTGGTGGCGCTCACCCCGGCGGAGCGGCTGGCGTGGAAAAAGGCCATGGCTCCGGTCTATGCCGAGGCCCAAGCGCGCGTGCCCAAGGCACTGATGGATGAGGTGTTCAAGCCCACTGGGTTCGATCCGGCCAAGTTGTGATCGCCTGATGGCGCGATGAGGCCAGTGGCGCCGTTCTTGGCGCGCGGGCCTCATCGTTTTTCCGATTCCTGTGGAGTCTTTCGATGAATCCCCTGAACCTTGCCGGACGCGTGCTCGACCGGCTTGAAGAAACGCTGATCGCCACACTGATGGCTGCTGCCACGCTGCTGATCTTCGTCGCCGTCGTGCATCGCTACCTGGCCGGCTTGCCCATTCCCGGCCTGCAGGACTGGCTGCTGCACATCCACCTGAGCTGGGCGCAGGAGTTGTGCATTTTCATGTTCGTGTGGATGGCCAAGTTCGGCGCCGCCTACGGCGTGCGCACCGGCATCCACGTCGGCGTCGACGTCCTGGTCAACCGCTTGGCGCCCGGGCGACGCAAGGTGATGATTCTGTTTGGCCTGCTGGCTGGCGCCTTGTTCACCGGCATCATCGCCACACTGGGCGGCATCATGGTGTGGAAGATCGGTCACACCTTGCAGGTCTCGTCCGACCTGGAATGGCCGATGTGGATCGTCTATCTCGCGATTCCTCTCGGCTCGGGACTGATGTGCTTTCGCTTCCTGCAAGTGGCCCGGCGTTTCAACCGCGACGGCGAATTGCCCCACCACGACCCTGGACAGGTGGAGGGCCTGGATGAGCCGATGGACATTGCGCCTGGGGCCGACAACATCCATCCGTTGGCCGGAGGTGCCAAGTGAGCGCCGCCATCATTTTCGGGCTGTTGCTTGCCCTCATGCTCACGGGCATGCCCATCTCCATCGCGCTGGGTCTGACGGTCCTGACCTTCCTGTTCACCATGACGGAAGTGCCGATTCAGGCGGTGGCAATGAAGCTGTTCACCGGGATCGAGAGCTTCGAGATCATGGCGATCCCGTTCTTCATCCTCGCCGGCAACTTTCTCACCCACGGCGGTGTGGCGCGGCGCATGATCGCCTTTGCCACGAGCATGGTGGGCCACTGGCCCGGCGGGCTGGGACTGGCTGCGGTGGTGGCTTGCGCGTTGTTCGCCGCCGTCTCGGGATCGAGCCCGGCCACGGTGGTGGCGATCGGTTCCATCCTCATTCCGGCCATGCTCAAAGCCGGCTACCCGCCGCGCTTCGGCGCCGGCGTGGTGACGACTTCGGGGGCTCTGGGCATCCTGATTCCGCCGTCCATCGTCATGGTGCTGTACGCCGTCTCCACCAACTCCTCGGTGGGCGCGCTGTTCATGGCCGGCGTGGTGCCGGGCTTGGTGTTGGCTTTCCTGCTCGGTCTCACCACCTGGTGGCGGGCGTGGCGTGGCGGCTTTCCGCGCAATCCGCGCGCAACCTGGGCCGAACGCGGCCGGGCTCTGCGCGAAAGCCTGTGGGGCCTGCTGCTGATCGTGCTGGTGCTGGGCGGCATCTACACCGGGCTGTTCACGCCGACCGAAGCGGCGGCGGTGAGCGCGGTGTACGCCTTCATCGTCGCCGTGTTCGTCTACAAGGACATGGACCTGCGAGACGTGCCACGAGTGCTGCTGGCCTCGGCGAATATGAGCGCAATGCTGCTCTACATCATCACCAACGCCATCCTGTTCTCGTTCCTGATGACCTCGGAGCACATTCCGCAGACCATGGCCCAATGGCTGTTGGACGCCGGCGTCGGTCCCATCGCCTTCCTACTGCTGGTGAACGTGCTGCTGCTGGTGGCGGGCAATGTGATGGAGCCTTCATCCATCACCCTGATCATGGCGCCCATCCTGTTTCCGGTGGCGATGAAGCTGGGCATCGATCCCATTCACTTCGGCATCATCATGGTGGTGAACATGGAGGTGGGCATGTGCCACCCGCCCGTGGGGCTGAACCTGTATGTCGCCAGCGGCATCGCCAAAATGGGCATCACCGAGTTGACCATCGCGGTCTGGCCGTGGCTGCTCACCATGCTGGGCTTCCTGGGCCTGGTGACCTACTGGCCGGACTTGTCGCTGGCATTGCCGCGCGCGCTGGCGATGATGCGTTGAACCTCTGGGCGGCGCTCGCGCCTTCCAGAGGTTCAACGACCGGCCTTCAGGCTGCCTGCCTGCTGGATGGCTGGCTGTCGATCCAGCGTTCCCCCATGTTCGAGCCGAGATAGTTCACGAGACGAAGGCGTTCCTGCATGGGCACATCGAGTTCAACTTGATACAGCGCGATGCCGTATTCACCGAACCGCCTGGCGTGTTCGGTGCGAGCCAGCGCCTCCACCTGCTGCTTGTGGCCGATGGCCACAACGTAGCTGCGGTGTTCGCGCTCACCGTGATGGAAGGCCTGGGCGTAATACAGGTCGCTTGGGGTGGAGGACATGATGATTTCCTTGTTTGCGGTGTGATGTGGTGGCTTGAGCGACCCTCGAATCACAGTCCAGACATCGACGCTCAGCGTGCTGATGTCGTTGGCTTGGACACCGCCTCCAGTAAAATTGTGCAACGCAACAAAAATTTTGTCACCCAGGGCGTGTCGTTTTTGCAACCGCTTCGACCAGGACACCGACATGGAGCCTGTTTCATGGTCGAAGCCGCCCCGGGCATCGCAGCCCATCGTTCAGATGGCAAACCACATATACAGATACAAACTGTTATTGGCGCTGGCGCCGACGCTGCTTCCGTTGAGTTTGTTGTAGGTGGTGTACTGAAGCCCCAGCCGAAGATTCTTTTCCTGGTTGGCCCAGCTTTGTCCGTAGGGGTTCCAATCGAGCTCCCAGACCACACCATTGCTCTGGACGTTCGAGCCGAGGGCTGCGGTGCCGTTCACGTTGAAATATTGGATGGTCGCGCCATAGGTGTTGTGAATCCAATACGCGACATTCATGTTCAGCGTCTTCGCGGTGTCGCTCGGCACGGAGCCTAGGGACTGGTCGTAGCTGGTTTTCTCCTGCATGTACAGGCCATTGACCGTGACGCTGTGGGTATCGCCGTTGATGAACTGGTAAGTCCCGTCGATGCCGATGTCGTTCACCTGGTCCGTGCCGGAGCTTCCGGTCAAGGATGGGGGTTTCAGGCTCATGCCGATGATGCCGCCCTCATAGGTGCTTTGGCCCACAGTGGTCGAGTAGTTCGCGCGCAGGTAGGGCGCGTACCCCGTGATGCCCCATGACCCGGTATGCAGCAGGTTTCCCCATCTGTTCGAGAGCGCGTGGTATGCGCCGCCCTCGAGATACCAATGGTTGTCGATGAGCGTGTAGGCCGTCGTTCCCATCACGGTACCGCCCAGGCTCGCCATCAGCGGCGTGAACGGAACCCCGCCGCTGATCGGGCTGGTCATGAAGCCGTACTGCCATGCGGGCACGGTGTTCCAGACATCCGAGACGGTCGGGTTGTTGTTCACGGAGATGCCAAAGATCCCCGAGGTGTTGCCGAAGGCGTAGTTGTGGGCGTAACGGATGTCCGTGTTGTCCCACGCCAGGTTGGCCGGCTCGGCCGTCTGCGCGTAGGTGGCCTGCCCCATCATCCCGATGTGGTCGGTCAACCGCCCGGCGAGAAAAATGGAGGCTTGTTGCAAGGCAACAAAGTTATCGTTGGCATGCATGCCGTTGTAGAAGGGGGTCTGATCCTCGGTCGTGTGCGTGAATGAGGACACGAGCATCGCCGACAAGGGGATGTGCGCCTTGCCGTTGCTCAACGTGTAGCCACTGAGCTTGAAGGCTCGGCCAAAGGGCGTGAGTTGCGGGCCGAAGCCACCGACGTGGCAGGCAATGCAAGCCTGGCCGGTCTGGCGGGCAAAGGCTGGCACAGCCTGTGCGGGCGTGCTCAGCAGCCCCATGCCCAACAGCGCCAGAACAGCCAACGCGATGGAGCGCCATGCCTGGCGCCAAACGGATCCTGGCGCGCGCCAGACGCAAGGCGTGACGCCAAGTGCTGAGGATTTCATGATGGTTCCTTTCCCTGGATTCAGGCAGGCGGAGGTCTACCCTGGAACCATTGTCGAGCGCCTCGACGGCAGGAAATTGACCTGCATCAAACAGTCACAATGTTGAATGTTGCGAACGCACAATTCGCGCAATTCGTCTTGTGCGAGCAACATGCAGCATCGCGCAAGGCGCGACGACGACTCGCGGCCAGTTCGGCGGGTGCCACCGCGCCTGTTATGCCGGTTGTTCTAGGCGCCGGCCCAACGCACCAGTTCCTGCGCCGGCATCACGCCCGATTGGCGCTTGGCCTCATGCCCGCCCCGTAACAGAATCAGCGTGGGGATGCTGCGGATGCGGTGACGCGCCGAGGCCTGCGGGTGATCGTCGGAGTTCACCTTCACCAGCAAGGCACGGCCTTTGAGCAGTTTGGAGGCCTGCTCGAACTGCGGCGCCATCTGAAGGCAGGGTCCGCACCAGGGCGCCCAGAAATCGACAATCACCGGCAGCTCGTTCTTGCTGACGAAGCGCTCGAAGTCGGCATCGCTCAACTCCAGCGGCGCGCCGGTGAAGAGGGCTTGATGGCAGCTTCCGCATTGCGGATCGTGCGCCAAGCGCTCGGGCGGAACGCGGTTGAGGCTGTTGCAATGTGGGCAGACGATCAGCATGACAACTCCAGGTGGTATCTCCCATGTGCAGCTGCTCCGGGCTTGGACCCAAGCCACATGAGGGCGGCGTCGCGAAGTTCAAGCCGTGGGGGTAGTCACCAGGGCCCCGGAAGGCCGATGGCAGCGCTGCCGCTTGGTATCGCTCGCACCTGCCGTTACAGTAGCGCAGTCGTGCGAACCTGACGCCTGCGAACCCGAGGAGCGACCTAGACATGCCACGTATTGCCTACACCCCTGTCGACCTGGACGAGCCGGCCGATCTGGTGGACGCCATTCGCGCTCGTCGCGGCGGCAAGCTCCTCAACCTCGATCGCATGCTGCTGCACAGCCCGGCTTTCGCGCGCGGCTGGAACGGCTTTCTCGGCGCCGTGCGCACACAACTCGACCTCGATCCGCTGCTGCGCGAACTCGCCATCTGCACCGTCGCTCTGCTCAATCATGCGCAGTACGAATTCGCTCATCACGCGCCCGAGTTTCTCGCCGCCGGCGGCACCGCGACACAACTCGCCGCCCTGGCGAATGTGCCGCATGCGGTGGACGACGCCGTGCTGTTCTCTCCGGCGCAGCGCGTGACCCTGGCGATTGCGTACGAGATGACCCGGCGGGTGAAAGTCAACGAAGCCTATTTCGCTGCCGCGCGCGCCGCCATGCCGCCACAGCAGGTGGTGGAACTGGTGGGCGTGATTGCCACCTACAACATGGTGTCGCGTTTTCTCGTGGCGCTCGGGGTCGACATCGAGACCCCGGCGCAGACATCCGAGGCCGGGGTATTCGAAACGGCCATCGGCATCTCGCTCGATGATCTCGCCGCACTGCCGCCCAGGGGCAGTGCGTGAGCCTGCGCAAGCGCCAGGGCCCGAAACTGCATCGGCCGCCGCATCTGCAACGCTCCATCTTGCCGTGTGTGGAGCCATCACCGACTGAACCGGAGTGCTGCCCATGGCCTCGTTGATCCGTCTCGCCCTCGACCATTTCCCGCTCAGCCTGCTGCTGCTCGGCGTGTTGCTGGCCATGGTGTCACTCGCGCTCACGCGGCGCGAGCGCACCTCCGAACGCATCGCCTCCACCTTCCTGCGCTGGTTCCTGCTGTGCTCGGTGGGCCTGAGTTTTTTCGTCAACTTCGTGTTCCACAGCTTGTATGGCGACCTGGCCGCGCGTTTGATCGGCTGGGCGCCCAGCCCCTTCCAGTACGAGGTGGGGACGGCCAGCCTGGGCTTCGCGCTGGTGGGGGTTTTCGCGGCCTTCGGTGGCCTGGGTTTGCGCCTCGCCGCCGTGCTCGGGCCCACGGCCTTCCTTTGGGGCGCGGCCATCGGCCATGGGGTGCAGCCGCACCAAGTGCATGACGATGCACTGGGTAATGTCGGTGCCATGCTCGGCACCGACATCCTCGTCCCCCTCGTCGGCTTCGCCCTGCTCGCCTGGCAAGCCAAGGCGCAAAGCCGACGCAGCGTGTTCGCGCGTTCGCGGCTCTAGGC
>DAIAZB010000359.1 GCA_027443745.1 Thiomonas sp.
CAGCGGATACGGGTGACGTCCGCGCCCCGCCTTGGGATACACCGGCTCGATCAGCGCCAGCAGCACCGACCACGGCACCACCTGTTCCATCTCCGCCAGAAAGATCTCGCGCCGCGTCTGCTTGCGCTTGCCCGCGTACTCGGCCTCGGAAAAGCTCATCTGGGTCATCGGCAGCGCGCTCGCGGGAGGGACTTCACTCAGACCGCAACCGCGGGGACTTGTTCAGACCATCCTTAGGGCGCACAATGGTACGGCTGCTGATTCCGCATCCATTCCAAGATTAAGCCATCTCATCTCTTCGAGGCGGGGCAGCGGACTCTCTTCGGGGCGGGGCGCCGGATTCCAAAAGGGTGAATGAGCAATCGCTCTCGCATGAAAATTCGAATATAGCGTCTCGATTCGCTTGCAAGTTATGGTATCCCACTCGTGCATTTTTATTTTTTCGAGGTAATCAGTAATCACGGGATTCTCGCTGTTCAAGTCAATGTTGATTTCGATTTGCTGCAATATATCGTGGCAAATTTCCGCATAGGCTTCGAAACCTTTTTGGAGCACGTTTTCGGCGAACTTCGTAAATTCTTCCCGCCGTTGCCATTTCTGCTGCTCAAGCTGCTGCTTGTAGGTGCGGTCTGTATTGCGCGCGATTGCAAGCAACGCTGCGGACACCGCAAGCAGGCCCGCCGCCGCCAGGGTTGCCTGGATGATGGTTGCGACGGTTGTGGCGCGGTCGTAGCTTCCGCTTTCCGAAACGCTGAAGCCATGCATAAGCAACCAGTAAATGGTCACCGATATTACTGCGTAGCTGATCAAACCGATTCCGAACCAGGTGGCAATCCAGTGTTTTTCGAAAAGAAAGTCATAAATGCACTGCATTACATTCTTGCGCTGCTTTTCGTTCGTGGGCATTTGGGTACTCCTCTTCATTAAGTGCAAGGTTTCTCAGGCTTGGGGCAAGCGGTTCGGCGGCGTTTCGACATGCACCCCGGGATTGACCACCTCTTCGGCCTGCAATCGTGCGGCCACGGACTCGATATCCGCGCGGTGTTGGGTGACCGTGCGCTGCGCATGTTCCTGCGCTTCGCCGAGCAGCGCCTCGGCGGCCCGACGCACGACGGGGTCCTCGCGCCATCGGTCATCGGGGGCGAGCTGGGTGTAGTCCATGGGCGGCTGTGCCGGGTCCAATGCCCACTGTGCTGCCGCGCGCAGCGCCAGCGCGGTGGCTTGGGCAATGTCGCCGCTGGCGCCGCTGTCGGGATTGGCGCCTGCGTCACCACCCAATTGCTGCTGCGCCACCCGTCCGGCCAGCAGCACGGCCAGTTCGTCGAGGACGCGCGCACGGGTGTGGTTGCGCAGCATGTCGTCCTCGAGGTTGAACACGGTGAAGCCCAGCATGCGCTGACGCGGCACGATGCTGACCTGCTCGATCTTGCGCCGCGGGAACAGCAGCATCGAGACCACGGCGTGCCCGGCCTCGTGCAGGGCGGTCAGGCGCTTGTCAGCCGCGCTCATCGCGCGACTGTTGCGCGGGCCAAAACGCTCGGTGGTGATGATCTCGCGCATGAAGGCGGTATCCACCTCGTCGCGGCCTTCGCGCAGCAGGGCATAGGCGGCCTCGTTGCGCACGGACTCCAGCGCCGCGCCGCTGAGGCCGGTGGTGGCATCGAGCAATGCTTCCACGTCCAGCGACTTGCCGCCGGGCAACGTCTGGTAGCGTGCGATGAATCCGCGCCGGGCCTCGCGGTCGAGCATCGGCACCTCCACATGCAGGCCCAGCCGCCCCGGTCGCACCAGCGCCGGATCGATGCGTTGCAGATAATTGGTGGCGGCCACGGTAAACACCGGGCTGGCGCTGCTGCTGAAGCCATCCAGCTCGGACAGCAGCGCGTTGATGGCGGCGATGTAGGCCTGGTGTTCGCGACTGCCCAGCACATCAATCTCATCGAGGAACACCAGCGCCGGGGCATAGTGCCGCGCGCGCTCGTACAAAGATTGGGTGAACTGCGGCTTGAGCAGATCGACGCCATTGGCTGCGAGGAACGGCAGGTCGGCCTCGCCGGCCAACGCCTTGGCCAGCAGGGTCTTGCCGGTGCCGGGCGGGCCATACAGCAGCAGGCCGCTCGGAGCGGCCACCCCCCATTGCTCCAGTTGTTGCGGCTCTTTCAACAGGTGCAGCACCTGGTGCAGGCGCTGTTTGACCACGGCATGACCCTGCACGTCGCTGAAGCGCACGCTGGGCACCTCGGTGACCAGCGCGCCGCCGCCGGCGAAATCCTCGGCACGCTGTGGCACCACGACCTGCGGGGTGTGCAAGGTCAGCGTCCACGGGCTGGGCCGGGTGTCCAGCGTGCGCTCGAATACCACGGTGCGATTGCGGCGCCTGAGGCAATGCACCAGATCGGATCCGCCCGGCTGCGGCTGTGGCGGAATGCCCAGCCGTTGCTTGATCGGTTCCAGCGCCCGCAGGGTGCCCGGCGCAAATTTGATGTGCAATTGCGCGCGGTTGCGCGGGGCGGGATCCTGGTGCAGGACGTAGGTGTCCAGCTCGGGCAGCCACAGATCGCGCAGCGCGCGCGCCGCGACTTTGCGCGCATCGATCTCGGCGCCATGCGCGAGCAGGCTGGCCTCGACCAGCAGGTTCTTGTTGGCATCCCAGTCGAGCCGGATGCCAAAGGTCGCGGCATACTGCGATTTCAGCGCATCCAGGCCCTGTGCCGCGAGTGTGCGCAGCTCGGCCTCACCCAACGGCGGGAACAACAGCAAGTTGGAGGCGCCCAGCGCGCTGAGCAGGCCTGCGTCATAGACCGGCATGTCGCTCCCGCGGTAGGCGTTGGTGCGCTGTTTGCGCAGGTAATCGAGCAGCGTGTCCTTGCCCAGCCCGGGCTGGCGCGCGTAGCGCTCGAAAAACCCCACGTTGCGCGCCAACTCGCCGTCCATGCCGGCGATAAAGATGAAGATGCAGTCGCTGACGTCCACCTCGGGCGATGCGATGCATTCCTGCTTGGAGTCGTTGTTCTTGTAGAAGCCGTAGCGATCAGTCAGCACGCCGGTGTCGAACAACTCCAGCAGCACGTTCTGCGTGTTGGGGTGTGCCTTGTCGAGATGATCGAGGATGATCACCGAGCGTGGATGCTCACGGATCCAGGCGGTCAACTCGCCGGGCTTGGCGTCGCCATAGCCTTGAGTAAGACCGACCAGGCCGAAGTTCTGGTTATCGCCGGTATAGGCGGACAGGTCGATGGTTTTGCTGGCCCAGGTGGCTTGCAGCCACGCCTGGGGTGCAGCGGATGCCCCTGACTGCAGCCCCGGCGTACCTGCCAGTGCTTGCGCGATGTGCTGTGCGGCGAGACTCTTGCCGGTGGCCGTGGGGCCGACGAAGAAAAAAGTGGCCAGTGGCTGCTTGCGCGCCGAGCGAGCCGCCGAGGTTTCCATCAGGGCTGCCGCGAGTCTGGGGATCAGTTGCCCGGGGTCGAGAAACGTCGCCTCCAGGTCGGTGCGCACGCGTGTTGCCGCGTCGAGCGCCAGCGTACGCGTCAGCGGAGGCGGGGCCTCGACAGGCCGTGGGGATCCATTGTCGTCGGTGGTGGCGGCCGGTTGCGAGGGCATCGAGGGCATCATGCGTGCGTAGTCGGCGCGAAACTGGTCCCGGAAAGAGTCCTCGAGCAGGGTGTCCAGGGTCGCTTCGCGCAGCCCTGCCTGGGCCAGATGCTTCAGGGCCTGCCCTGATAGCGATGGTTGATAGGCCGCCGTAGCGCCGAGCGCAGCCATGTTCAGCGCCAGCGTCGTGTCGCGCTTTGTGGACCACAAGCCAGCTGCTGGCAGAAGGGTTTTGGCGTTGCTGAATTGGGCGTCCACCGTGTGGTGGATGGCCAACTTCAGATCTTCCAGCTCGATCGTGCCATGGCCATTGGCCCGCGCAATGCCACGCGCCACGGCGAGCAGAATGCACGAGGGGTCCTGATGGGGCAGTGGCAGGTCCGTTGCGCCCATGGCTTCAGATCACGGTGCCGGTTGCAACAGTGTCTGCGGACGCGCACCGGGTGCACGCCCTGCAACAACATGCCGGGCGATGCTCGTGATGCACGCGCCTTGATGGCAGCGATGGCAACCCACGCGAGGCCATCCGTGCACGGTGCTGCCGTGCTCAGCCCCCTTCGCACGCGACATCACCAAGACCCTCTGTGGCCGGTTCCGATGGGCACAAGTAAAGCGCTTGGCTTCGGCAATATGTCAACTTACGTTTTGCCGATAAAACGTAAATTTTGCGCACAAGCCCGCAGCTCGAATGAAGCAGCATGCGGCATGTCCGCCCTGGCAGGTATTTCAGCTAGTGCGCCGGAGCGATTTGCTGCTTCCTGCCGGATCGACGCAACGGGTTGCGGCGGTAGCCCGCCTGGACGTAACGTTGCTCCGTGAACCGGGCATCAGCCCGCTCGACAGCGAGATCAGGTCCATGGTCGAAGCCATTCCTCATCATCCGCAGAGTCCGGTGCACTGCGAGTCCTGCGCCTGCAAGGGCAAGCGCATCGAGATGGTCGCCCAGGATGCGCTGGATGCATCGTTCCTGATGCCGGAAGACATGCAGCCGGAGAGCCTGCGCTCCTACCGCTGTCCGGCGTGCGAGAGCGTCCAGGTGTTCCAAGTCGACTGATTCCGCACTCGCGATCAGCCGCCGTCATGTGCTGTGCATTGCGACGGGGCTGTCCTGCGCGCTGGATTGCTTCGTCCTGCCGATGCCGATCGATGCGAAGGCATCGATGTCGTCGTCATGACCTGCGGGCAACCCTCCTGCGCTGATGGCCTCGGCACCACCCGCGGCGCAGGTGGATCCGCGCGAACTCACCAACACGAGGGATGCAGTCGCGCCAGTGCTGGTTTTTTTGGGTCGCCTGCAGCAGCCGCACGCTGTGCAGCCTTGCCGCATCATCACCGAGTCGCCGGCATTGCACTCGCCAGTCGGCCCTGGCTTGGCCGAGAAGGAGCTCGGGTGCTGCGCGCCGACGTCCCACAACGTCAACCGGCCGGTGGCGAGGAAGGGATGACAGGCGCGCGCCGCAGCGCGCGCGCCGCATCCCGTTCGCCGGGCCGCAGCACCGTGCCATCCAGCGCGCTGATGCCGCGCAGGCCCACGCCGTGGGCGCGAAAGCCCAGGGTCGCCGTGCTGCCGCTGTAGTCGAGGCAGTCATGGTGGTGGCCGTGAAACAGGCTGTGCACACCCAGCGCGCGGGCGAGATCATCGATCACGGCAAAACCCTGCGGGTGGCACGAGGGCGCCTCGTGCGTGACCAGCACAT
Organism: Thiomonas sp.; assembly: GCA_027443745.1. Next base: position 5,292 of record DAIAZB010000359.1, read on the forward strand.
CGGCGCCTTGCGCTGCCAGCACATCGAAAACATCGGGAAACAGGCTGCTGTGATGCTTGATCACCTGCAGGCTCTGCTGCCGGATGCCCCAGTCGTCGGGATGCGTACATCGCCGCAGGTGATCCAGATACGCCGGCAACGAATCGAACTGCGGTGCCATGGAGCTTTCGGGACGCCAGATCTCATCGCGGAAAATGCCGCCCAGTCCGGCAATGCGCACGCCAGCGACTTCCACCACCCGACCGTGCAGGTTGCGCTCAGGCAAAGCCTGAAGCGCGGCCCAGCTTGGCGCGCGATCGGTGTCGTGATTGCCCGGGATGAACCACACCTGCGTGCCCAGCGCTTCGATCGGCGCCATCAGCTCCTGCAGCGGAACGGGCGCCTCGATATCGCCCAGCAGGACCAATGCGCGCGGCCGCTGTGCGCGCACGACCGTGAGCAGATGCTCGAAACGGCCATGCGGATCACCGGCAAACAGGATAGGCGGCGTGGCGGGTAGATGCTGTGACATCGGGATCGCCTGATGAGCAGTAATGACGCAGCAGCAAAGCTCGATGCGCCAGTTATGCCGGGCTGTGCCTGTTCATGCATGGCGGAATCTTGCCACACGAATAGAACACCGGTGCGGCCGCCGAAAATGGCGAGCATCAATTTCGGGTCGCACTGCGTCGCTCCCGTGACGCCAGTGTGTGTGGCCGCACCTGGAACGGCCCTGTGATTGTGATGGCCTCGCCTCGGTCCGATCTGGACATTCCGGATGGATTTGTTTGTGGGTCAGCGTCCATGCGCGCGCGCCCTCAACCGAAATTCAGCGATGTTTGCACAGTCAACCGCCACCCCTTTTCCAGCAGCCAGGTACCATCATCATCGACGGCGATGCCTTCGAGCAGGGTAGGTTCGCGCGCCGTCTGTACGGCGCGATCGAGGGTGAGGTCAGTGGGTGGCACGATGCGCATCCCATTGGCCAGCTCCAGGATGCACGTTTGGTTGACCCAGTCACGAATGGGGCCGCCCACAATCTCATTGATTTTGCATCGATGTGAGGTTGACTCTGTGAGATCGGCCATAGCTGCGCGGCTGGGTGAGGGCAGCCGGCGGTACAGGTCATCTCTGTGGTAAATCACGCTGACACCATCCTTGCCAGCGCTGGACAATTTGTCCAGCAGCCTGATCAGCTGTGCACTCAGGCCGGGCAGGCGTGAGATGGACACGGGCTTGCCCGCACAAGCGTTGCTCGCGAGCACCTCGGCGGCTTGATCCACAATGTCAAGCAGGGAAAGCATGTGCTCATGCGTTGATCGTCCATCAATCAAATCACGTGTGTCGCCCCCCTGCCGCCTCAAAATAGAGACTTGCAGCTGCAGCCCGCGCATGATCATTGCAACTTCGAAATGCGATTCAAAAAATCCAATTATCGGGATGACTGTGCGCCCGTGCACCAGCCTATGCAACAGGTCACGATCAACTGGGATCGCGTCTTGAACTTGGCCGAGGTGCTCAATCGCGAAGTCGATGAGGATCTCAGGCCCATTATCTTTGTCCTTTGTCATTGCTGTTTATTTGGCATCGACCGAGGTTCGGCCGATCCGCATGATGATGCATAACCCAGCATGGGTTGGCCGCCGATTTGCCTCTCAGAGGTAAAAACACCATGCTGGTCGTGTGCTGGATGTTGATGGGTCGCGTAAGCGCTGCTGTTCAGAGATCAGTAGCAGTGACGCTCAGCGCTTGCAGTCACACGCGCGCACACGAACGAGATCCCCACCGTCTGGCGTGGCGGGCGACGTTGATGGCCAGCCATACGAAAAGGCCCACAAAGACAAGAACACCCACGGTCACGCCATCAACGGTCATGTGGAATCTCCAGAAGGCCACTGCTGCGCGCCGTGCAGGAAGTGCAGCACCTCGAGGCG
>DAIAZB010000360.1 GCA_027443745.1 Thiomonas sp.
CTTGCCCGACGCGACCACCGCCATGCGCAGGCGGTCGCGCGGATGGCGGGCGATGGCGGCATCCACGGTCATCACCCGCGGCAAAACTCCCCAGGCCAGCGCAAGGTATTGCCGGCTGACCGTGCGTGCCTGCAACTGCCGCACCAGATCGGTCTGCGCCTCGAGCGTGCGGGCCACTACCAGCAGGCCGCTGGTGTCCTTGTCGAGCCGGTGAACGATGCCGGCGCGGGGCACCAAGGCTGTCTCCGGGTAGCGCGCCAACAAGCCGTTGAGCAGCGTGCCGCTCCAGTTGCCGGCAGCCGGATGCACCACCAGCCCGGCGGGCTTGTCGATCACGACAAGCTGGGAGTCTTCCCACACCACGGCCAGATCCATCGGTTCGGGCATGAAGGCGCCAGCTTCCGGGTCGGGCGGAACCTGCAGCTCCACCAGCGCGGCATTGCGCGCCTTGCTCCGCGGGGCGGCAAGCTGCCCGCCCATGCGCACCAGACCGGCCTCACACCACACCTTGAGCCGGTTGCGGGAAAACTGCGGAAACATCTGCGCCAGTACCTTGTCCAGGCGTTCGCCGGAGAAGGCCGCGGGGACACTGGCCTGGAGCGCGGTGACGGCACCCGCGGGCTCGCCGCAATCCAGGTCGGTGCCATCGTCCGCCGCGCCGGAAAGCAGGCTGGATTCAAGGTCGAGCGGACTGGGTTCCCGGACATGCATGCAGCCAGCATAGCCCACCCCGGAGGCGTATCGGCTCCATCAGGCGACTCCGGCTGTTGCAGGGCACCACGCCGTGCTGGCGTGCAGCCATGACACCTGGACATGCCAGTTTGCAACCGCGGCGCTGCAGCGCAACCCGCTTCCTATAATGGTCCGCTTGCCGATCCTGCGACGAGTTGCCTTGTGAATTCCACCCAGTCCTCCACGGGAGTGCGCCTGCTGCTGCGCACACTTGTTTTGCTTGCTGCGGCCTTGCTTGGCGCCTGTGCTTCGACCTCGGAAAAAGACGTGACCGCCGGCTGGTCCGCCGCGAAGTTGTACAGCGAGGCGAAAGACGAGATGAGCAACGGCGCTTACGACAAGGCCACGAAGTATTACGAAAAGCTCGAGTCGCGCTACCCCTACGGCGTGCTGGCGCAACAAGCACTGATGGAGACCGCCTACGGCTATTTCAAGCAAGGCGAGCGCGCCCAGGCCCTGGCCGCCTGCGACCGCTTCCTCAAGATCTACCCCAACAACCCCTACACCGACTACGTGCTGTACCTGAAGGGGCGCGTCAACTTCTACGACAACAGCAGTTGGTTCTCCGGCCTGTCGGACCAGAAGCTGTATGAGCGCGACCAGCATGCCGCAAAGGAATCGTTCGAGGCCTTCAAGGAGCTGACGACGCGTTTCCCCAAGAGCAAGTACACACCCGATGCGCGATTGCGCATGCGCTACATCCTCAATGCCCTGGCCGAGTACGACACTCATGTCGCCTTGTTCTATTACCGCCGCGGCGCTTATGTGGCAGCGGCCGATCGTGCGCAGGAAGCCATCAAAAGCCACCCGGACGCACCCGCCACGCAACTGGCGCTTGCCGTGCTGATGGACAGCTACGACAAGCTGGGCCTGACGCAATTGCGCGACGACACCGAGCGTGTGCTCAAGCTCAATTACCCCGCCAGCCCCTACCTCACCCAGGGCCTGCCGCCGCGCAACGAAGCGTGGTGGAAGCTGTGGTGAGTTCGATCTGCATCCGCGGCGTCGCTTGAAAACCAGACCCGCAGGCGAACGGGCGATTCAGTCCTCGAAAGCTACCGCGCCATTGCCGGCCGCGGCCGGGTTTTGCGCTACGGCATTCACCGCTGCCGCAGCGGGCACACCAGTCGCATGCGCCAGCAAGAACGCCGCCGCTTCGTCCACCGATTCCACCCGCGCGAACGGTTGCAGCGAGGTCAGCAGGCGGTGCCCCCAGGCGGTGCCGGCCAGACGTTGATCGCACACCGCCAGCACGCCCCAATCGCTCTCGCTGCGAATGAGCCGGCCAGCACCCTGCTGCAACGCCAGCGCGGCCTGCGGCAGTGAATAGTCCATGAAACCGCTGCGCCCAGCCGCCTCCAGGCGTTTGATGCGCGCCGCAACCAGGGGGTCGTCGGGCGGGGCGAAAGGCAGCTTGTCGATCACCACCAGGGTGAGTTGCTCGCCCGGAAAATCAACCCCCTCCCAGAAGCTGTGGCTGCCCACCAGCACCGCCTCGGGATTCGCGGCGAAGCGCTGCAGCAGCACCGGCTTGGACTCGCTGGACTGCTCCAGCACCACGCGGTTGGGCGGCAGGAGCTCGCGCAGACGCGAGGCGATGCGGCCGATGGCGCGCAGCGTGGTGGTGAGCACGAAACTGCCGCCGGGATTGACGGCAACGAGGCGCGCGGCCAACGCGGCCACACGCAGGGAGTGCTCGGTGTCGGCCGGATGGAAGCCTGTCCGGGGCACCAGCAGGCGCGTCTGGCGCGCATAGTCGAACGGGCTGGCAACACGCAGCTCACGCAAACGCGGCTGAACACCGCCCTCCACTGCCGCCAGCGCCGGACTGCCCTCGTTCAGGCCCAGGCGCGCGCGGGTGTAGCGAAAACCGCCGTCCAGCGTCAAGGTGGCCGACACCAGCACCCAGGCTTGTGAACGCTGCGCCAACAGCGCCGAAAACGCCGGACCGACACCCAGCGGCGTGGCCAGCAGGCGCAGGGAGTGACTGCCGACTTCGAGCCAGCGCACCATATCCTGTGGCGGGGTCGCCGCCGATTCGGTGTCCTCGGACGACGGCGTGGCGTCGCGCTGCCAGGCCGCGAGCAAGGCTTGCTGTTCGCGGCAACGTTCGATCAGGCGGGTGAATTCGGGCGCCAGTGCCTCGAAAGGATCGAGCGCCGCGCGCAAGCCAGCCAGTTCCTCTTGCCAATGGTTCAGGCCCTCGGCCCAACCTCCGAGGGTCTGCGCCTGTGCCCAGTCGAGCCGATGCGTGCCTGCGGGGGCGATGAGGCGCTGGTCGCGTGCCACCTTCTGCAGGCGGCTGCTCAGACCCTGCCAGTCGGCCAGGCCGCGCGCCAGTTGCCAGCCGCAAGCCAGGACGTCGCGCGCGAGCTCCAGCGCCTGGGCCGTGCCCACGCTGCTGCCCAGAAACTGCGCACCGATGTCCGACAACTGGTGCGCCTCGTCCAGCACCACTGTGGTGGCGCTGGGCAGGAGTTCTGCCACGCCTTCGTCGCGCAGGGCGACATTGGCGAAGAACAGGTGGTGGTTGATGATGACCACGTCGGCTGCCATGGCCTCGCGCCTGGCCTTCATGACGAAGCAGGCGCGGTAGTCGGGGCAGTCGGAGCCGAGGCAGTTGTCGCGCGTGGAGGTGACCAGCGGAATGACCGGCGATTTCTCGTCCAGACCGCCCAGGGCGGAGAGATCGCCATCGCCGGACGTGCCGGCAAACAGCGCCACGCGACGCAACTCCTGCACGGCGCGGCGGCTGTCCAGCAAGCCCTCGCTCTCGGTGCGCTTGAGGCGGTAGTGGCACACGTAGTTGGTGCGCCCCTTGAGCACCGCAGCCCGCAATTGCACGCCCAGAACCTCGCGCGCCAGGGGCAGATCCTTGCGAAAGAGCTGGTCCTGCAGGGCTCGTGTCGCGGTGGAGACGATGACCCGCTCGCCACGCAGCAGCGCCGGCACGAGGTAGGCCAGGGTCTTGCCGGTGCCGGTGCCGGCTTCGGCCAGCAAAATGCCGCGTTCGGCCATGGCTCGCTCGACGGCGCTGGCGAGATGGCGCTGACCGGGGCGCTCGCGCCAACCTGGCAGCGCCTCGGCGAACAGGCCATGCTCGCCCCACAGAGGGTCGAGCGTGGCGGAATCGGTTTCGGCGCGGGCCGCATCCGGCGGATCCGCACCGGATGCGGCAGCGCTCTGCCTAAAATGACCCGCTGCTTGTTCCCCGATGTTCAAGCGGGTTCGTCCGGCTGCGAGGCCGCTTCCAGGAGTGCAATTTGATCGCGAAGCTGCAACCGCTTTTTTTTCAGCCGGTGCAACAGGAATTCCTGCTCGGGCGTCTGTGGCCCGAGCCTGTCGATGGCGTCATCCAGGTCGGCATGCTCCATGCGCAGTTCGATGAGACGGCGGTTGGCAGAGCGCAGATTCTGGTCCATCGGCATGGTGGCTGGCGGGCGGGGCAATGGGATGTTCCATTGTATGAACGCATGGCGCCGCATCGGCCCCATGCCGCCATTCGAGCCCACGGATGATCCAAGCTCGCACCCGTCTGCAGTTGCAGGCCGCCACCGGCATTCATCGCGGTGACCGCCAGTATCAGCAGGACCGCATCGAGATCTTCCCGCATCCACGCGTTCAGGGACTGATTCTCGTGGTGGTGGCCGACGGCATGGGCGGACGCAGCGGTGGACGCATGGCGGCCGACCAGGTGATGCTGACGGCGCAGCAACTGTTCGAGCGCTTCGTGCCCAGCCAGGAGCAGCCGATCGATTTGCTGCACAGCCTCGTGCGTGAAAGCCATCTGATGATCAAGCTCAGTGCCATCTCGGCCGAACAGGAGCCCCACTCCACCGTGGCCTGCGCCCTGCTGCAGCCTGATGGCCATTGCCACTGGGCGCATGTGGGCGATTCACGCGTGCAAGTGTTTCGCGCGGGCAAGCTGGTGGTGCGCACGAAGGATCACTCCTATGTGCAGGATCTGGTCGATGCCGGCACGTTGAGCGAGAGCATGGCGCGCAATCACCCCATGAGCAATGTGCTGACCTCCAGCCTTGGAACCACCGAGGACCCGCCGCTGACCAGTGACCATCTGCAGCTCCAGGCGGGTGACGTCTTGCTGCTGTGCAGCGACGGTTTATGGCACTATTTCGTCGACGCGGAACTGGGCTCGACGCTCGACCGGCTCGATCCGCGCGACAGCTGCGAGTTCCTCATCGCCAAAGCCAGACAGCGCGCCATGGGGCGAGGCGACAACCTGTCGCTCGCGGTGGTCAAGCTGCAGCGCGCCCAGCCACCCGCGACGCCAGCCAAACGCCTACCCAAGTCCCAGGGATAGATCGTCCATGGGGGCTGGGCAGGACGTCCCCAGCAGCGCGTTCAATAGCCTGGGGGCAGTGGCAACGGTGGAGCCGCTGCCGAACCGGATTGTTTCGCTTGCTCGCGCTGCTGCGCCGCCTGGGCCTGGCGGCGCTGATAGTCGGCCTGCTTCTGCGCGTAGGCTGCCTCGGCAGCCTGCATCTGCGCTGCCCGCTGGGCGGCTTGTTGCTTTGCCTGCTGCGCCGATCGCGCGTTCGCGCCTGGAGACACGACGGCGGGTGAAGCCGGAGCGGCTGATGGCGACGGTCCTCGGCCCTGCGCCTGACGCTGTTTCGCCTCGTAGGCAGCCTGTCTGGCCGCATCCCCGACGGCACGGTCGGCCCGCTCGCGCTGCTTGTGTGCCTGCTCTTGTTCGCGCAGCAGCCGTTGCTGTTGCGCGGCCGAAGCGTCCGGTACCGGACGGCGCTCACGCAAATTCTGCGCGACGCGGCGACGCTCGGCCTCGGCCCGCTGTTGGCGAGCGGCGAGGTCGATGGCGCTCAAGCTCGCATCCAGCGCATCCGACTGCTTGTTGTAGCGACGACGCGCCCGATCCAGACAGTCATTGACGAAAAAACGGCGCAGGCATGCGTCTTGTTCGCGTGCATAGGCCGCGTCCAGATTGCTGCGCTCGGCCTCGATCTGCTGCCGCTCGGCGGCGCGTTGCGCGGCCTCTGAGACAACCGTCTCGATGCTCTGGGTGGAGGTCGGGGTGGAAGCCCCCGGGACCATCAGGCTTGCCGGCTTGGACGCCACGGGAGCCAGCGGCTGGGCCGCTCGCGCCTGGCTTGGGCGGCAAACCGCGAAGGCCAGCGCCACGACAAGGACGACTCGCCAGGCCTGGGCCAGCGGCCGATCCGGTTCCGTGGATTGACGTTGCACCATGGCGAAAAAACGTGCATTCAAAGGGTGAGGCATCAGGTCAATGCGGTTTGCACGTCACGCCGCGCCAATCGCAAATAGGCGGATGTCTGCATTTCCTGCAGGCGCGAAACGGTACGTTCGAACTCGTAGGCCAGGGGGCCTGAAGGATACAGCGCGGCGGGCGGAACCGCGGCCGAAAGCACCAGCTTGATGTTGCGGTCGTACAGCACGTCCACCAGCAGGGTGAAGCGGCGGGCGGCACTGGCGAGTTCAGGCGCCATGCGGGGCACGTCGGACACCAGTACGGTATGGAAGCGCGCTGCGATTTCGAGGTAGTCGTTTTGCGAACGCGGGGTGTTGCACAGGGTCTCGAAGTCGAACCAGGCGACACCCCCAGCGCGGCGCAGCGCGATGATTTCGCGATGCTCGATCTGCAGCGTGGGGTCGTCGTCCGCAGCCTCGGCCAGGCGCTCGAATGCCTGCTCCATGGCGTCCTCGGCGAGGGGCCCCAGCGGCGTGTAATACAGCCGCATATCGGCCATGGCCTGGTGGCGGTAGTCCACGCCGCCATCCACCTGCAGCACGTCCATGTTCGCCCGGATCAAGGCGATGGCGGGCAGGATACGGTCACGGTGCAGGCCATCGGGGTAAAGACTGTCCGGCTCGAAATTGCTCGTGGCCATGAACACCACGCCCTGTTCGAACAGCCCCCGGAGCAAGCGATGCAGGATCATGGCATCGGTCACGTCACTGATGTGGAATTCGTCGAAGCAGATCAGCCGAAAGCGCCGCGCAATGCGCCGTGCCAGTTCTTCCAGCGGATTTTGCGTGCCCTGCAGGTCGGCCAATTCGCGCTGCACCTCGCGCATGAATTCGTGAAAATGCAGCCGTGTTTTCCGCACCACCGGCACGGTCACGTAGAAAGCGTCCATCAGGAAGCTCTTGCCGCGCCCCACGCCGCCCCACAGATAGACGCCGCGCGGCAGATCGGGATGAACCAAGATCCGCCGCACCGCAGTCGAGCGGCGTGACTTGTAGCCCATCCACTCGTCGTAGGCACGCTGCAGCCGCGCGATGGCGAGCTGTTGAGCGGCGTCAGGCTGGTGACCGTGCTCGGCGAGGGACTGCTGGGCGTATGCGGTCACGTCCATGGGCAAGCTCAGAAATTGAGGCTGCGGCCATCGGTGGCCAACGCTGCCTCCTTCATCGACTCCGACAGGGTGGGATGTGCATGGCAGATGCGCGCGATATCTTCGGCGGCCGCCTTGAACTCCATCGCCACCGCGGCTTCGGCAATCAGCTCGGACGCCATCGGGCCGATGATGTGCACGCCCAGGATTTCATCGGTGGCCGCATCACTCAACATCTTGACGAAGCCGGTGGTGTCGCCCAGTGCACGCGCACGGCCATTGGCGAGGAAGGGAAAGCTGCCGGACTTGTAGGCGCGGCCAGCAGCCTTGAGTTGCTGCTCGGTCTGTCCCACCCAGGCGATTTCCGGTGCGGTGTAAATCACCCAGGGCACGGTATTGAAGTCCACATGCGGCTTTTGTCCAGCCATGCGCTCGGCCACGGCCGTGCCCTCCTCTTCCGCCTTGTGCGCCAGCATCGGGCCACGCACCACGTCGCCGATGGCCCAGATGCCGTCCACCGATGTCTTGCAATCGGCATCCACGGGAACGAAACCGCGCTCGTCAGCCTGCAGACCCACCGCCTGCAGGTTCAGACCTTCGGTGTTCGGCACGCGGCCGATGGAGACGATGAGCCGGTCCACCTCCAGCTTTTGCGCGGCACCGGCGGCGTCGGCATAGCGCAGGCTCACGCCCTTGGCACTGGTCTTCACCTCGGCGATCTTCACCCCGAGCTGGATGTCCAGGCCCTGCTTCTTGAACTGCTTTTGCGCTTCCTTCGCCACTTGCACATCGGCCGCGCCGAGAAATTCCGGCAGGGCTTCAAGGACCGTCACCTGTGCCCCGAGCCGACGCCAGACCGAACCCATTTCCAGGCCGATGACGCCGGCACCGATCACCCCCAGGCGCTTGGGCACCGAGGAGATCGCCAGCGCTCCGGTGTTGGACAGGATGCGGTCTTCGTCGAACGCCGCACCGGGCAAGGCACGCGGGCTGGAGCCAGTGGCGATGATGACTCGCTTGGCGACGAGCTTGAGCGCGTCGCCGCTCGGCGGGGTGACGCCGATCTCGAAGCCCGCCGAGCCGGCGCCGACGAAGGCGGCGCGCCCATGCACGAACTCCACCTTGTTCTTCTTGAACAGATAGAGGATGCCCTCGTTGTTCTGCCGGACCACCAACTCCTTGCGCGCCAGCATGCGGTCGAGGTCGAGCTTGAGTCCGCTCACTGCGATGCCGTGCTCGGCAAACACGTGGCCCGCCTGGTCGAAATGCTCGGATGATTGCAGCAAGGCCTTGGATGGAATGCAGCCGACATTGGTGCAGGTGCCTCCCGGCGCGGGGCCGCCCTTGGCGTTGGCCCAGGCGTCGATGCAGACCACGGCCATGCCGAGCTGGGCGGCGCGGATGGCGGCGATGTAGCCGCCGGGACCGGCGCCGATGACGATGAGATCAGGTTGCGCGTTCATGGCCTGTGCCTCACAGATTCAGCAGCAGGCGCGCGGGGTCTTCCAGCGCCTCCTTCATCGCCACGAGGCCGAGCACGGCCTCGCGGCCATCGATGATGCGATGGTCGTAGCTCATCGCCAGATAGTTGATGGGGCGAATGACGACCTGACCGTTCTCCACCACCGGCCGCTCCTTGGTCGCGTGCACACCGAGAATGGCGGCTTGCGGCGGGTTGATGATGGGGGTGGAGAGCATGGAGCCGAACACGCCGCCATTGCTGATCGAGAAGGTGCCTCCGGTGAGGTCCTCGATCGCCAGCTTGCCGTCGCGCGCCTTGGCGCCGAAGTCGGCAATCTGCTTCTCGATCTCGGCGAAGCTCAACTGGTCGGCATTGCGCAAAATCGGCACCACCAGGCCACGCGGGCTACCCACGGCGATGCCGATGTCGAAATAGCCGTGGTAGATGATGTCGGTGCCGTCCACGCTGGCGTTGATCACCGGGTATTTGCGCAGCGCGTGCACCGCCGCCTTGACGAAAAAGCTCATGAAGCCGAGCTTCACGCCATGCTCCTTCTCAAAGCGCTCCTTGTGGGTGTTGCGCAGGTCCATGACCGGCTGCATATTCACTTCGTTGAACGTCGTGAGAATGGCGTTTTCGCTTTGCGACTGAATCAGACGCTGGGCGATGCGGGCGCGCAGCCGGCTCATGGGCACGCGCTGTTCAGGACGGTCGGCGTAGGAGGAAAGATCAATTCCGGCATCCACCGGGGCCAGCGCGACCGGGCTGCTCATCGGACTCGGTTGCGGCGCCGCTGCGGGCTTGGCCGCACCGGCGGGGGTGCCGGCGATGGCGCCCAGTGCGTCACCCTTGGTGATGCGCCCCCCGCGACCGGAACCCGCCACGTTTGCCGGATCGACGCCCTGCTCCGCAAGGATCTTGGCGGCGGCCGGCATGACTGGAGCCGAAGTCGGTGCTTGCGCAGGGGCCGCAACTCGGGCGGCAGCAGGTGCGGCGGCCGGCGCCGGCATGGCTGCAGGCACGGCGGACACCGGCAAGGGACTGACCTGAGGCTTGGCTTCGGTATCGAGCTTGGCGATGATTTCCTCGGCGGCCACGGTCGCGCCATCGTTCTTCAGGATCTGGGCCATGACCCCGGAGGCCGGAGCCGGCACTTCGAGCACGA
>DAIAZB010000361.1 GCA_027443745.1 Thiomonas sp.
CGGGCCGACTCTGGGGACGCTCGCCAGCCGCATCAACGCGCGCGCCTGAGCCCCTGCACACCCCGGCCCCGGTGCGCCTGGCGCAACGCGGCTACACCGCCCTGCTGCGGCGGCTGCTGCCGCACTGGTTGCCGGCTTCCATCATCATGCTCGTGCTGGTCGTCGGCGCGGCGCTGCTGGCGCGGGGCATGGGCGGCAGCTTTCTGCCGCCGCTGCAGGAAGGGCAGTACATCGTGCACATGCGGCTGGCGCCGGGCGCGTCCATTCAGGCCTCGCTCGACGAAGGCGCCCGCGTGGTGAAAGCGCTGGAGCGGTTGCCCGAAGTGCGCCTGGTCGCCCAGCACACGGGGCGCGCCGCGCTGTCGCCCGATGCATCGGGCACCCAGAGCAGCTCGCTCGACGTCAACCTCAAGCCCGGGGCGGATTCGGCGCAGGCGCTCACCGCCATCCGGCATGTGGTCGACGGCTTTGCCGGCGCCAGCTTCCGCATCAACAGCTTTCTCACCGAGCGCCTGGACAACACCGTGGCCGGCGGCGCCGCCGCGCCGCTGGTGGTGCAGGTGTTGGGCACCCATCTGACGGCGATCGACGCCGTGGCCCAGCAGGTTGCGACGGCCCTGGCAGCGCTGCCCACCGCCACCGGCGTGCAACTGCAGACCCCCCCGGGCGTGCCGCAACTCGACATCACGCTCAAGCCCGAGGCGCTGCGCGCCTGGGGCCTGCAGCCGCTGCCGGTGCTGCAGGCCATCCACACCGCCTTTGCCGGCAGCAGCGCCGGCACGGTGTTCCACGGGTCGGTGCCGGTGCCGGTGCGCGTGGTGCTGGCGCGAAGCAGCCGCAACAACCCGCAGGTGCTGGGCGACTTGCTGATCCGCACCCCGTCGCTGGGCTTCGTGCCGCTGGCCCAGTTGGCCGGCATCAGCGCCGCCAGCGGCCCGTCGGACATTCGCCACCTCGGCGGGCAGCGGGTGCAAACGGTGCTGGCATCGACCACGTCGGCCAACATCACCGGCTTCGTGCAGCGTGCCCAGGCGGCGATTCATGCGCAGGTTCATGTGCCGCCCGGCGTCACCCTGCAGTTCCAGGGCGATGCGGCGCAGCGCAGCGCCACGCTGCAGCGACTCGGGGTTGACGTGCTCGGCGTGTTCGCCGGGCTGATCCTGCTGTTGTCCATGGCGCTGGGGCGCAATGCCGTCACCGCCCGGGGCGATGCCGCGGCGGTCACCCCGCGTCAGGCGGCGTCCACGACCTCGCGGCAAGTGCTGCTGGTGCTGCTGTCGGTGCCCGTGGCCTGGGCGGGTGGCGTGTTCGCCGCCTGGCTGGTGGGCGGCGTGTTGTCGCTGGGCGCGGTCATCGGCCTGCTGGCGCTGATGGGCATCAGCCTGCGCAACGCCATCCTCATCTTCGCCCACGCCGGCCAGTTGCAGCGCGAGCATGGCCTGGCATGGAACGCCGACACCCTGCTGCGCGCCGTGGCCGACCGCCTCGCCGCCATCGTCATGACCACGCTGGTCACCGCCCTCGGCGTGCTGCCGCTGGCGCTGGGCCTGCATGCGCCGGGCCGCGAAATCGAGGGCCCGATGGCCGTGGCCTTGCTCGGTGGCCTGCTCACCAGCCTGTTGTACAACCTGTTCGTGCTGCCCCAGTTGGCGCTGCGCTTCGGCGAGGCACCGGCGCCGCGCGCAAGCCATGCGTGATTGCCGCGCATACCTGCCGTGCATGCGCGCCACCCGTGAACCCGGCAGGCAAACAGCCGTCCAACCAGCTCGGCATGTCCGCATGGACTGCCGATCAGGCCTCGCAGGAGTGCCGTCTTGTCGTCCCCGGCGGACGCGCCGCGATGGGCGCTGCCGTTCTGACCCTTCCATCCCATCGCCAAGGACATCGCCATGACCCAAGCCACCCTCGCATCCTGCGCCCCGTGCGCCGCCGCACGCCCGTTGCCGGTCGTTGCCACGCTGCTCGCCTGCGCCTTGTTCGCGCCGCTCGGCCAGGCGGCCACGGCATCGGCCCACAAGCCTGCGCCCATCTATATCCATATGAACGGCGCCAATATGTTCCTGGAAAACGTGGTGGCCGTGCGCCCCGGGCAAGACGTGGTGTTCGTCGACCAGGACACCGGGGCGCACACCATCGTCGGCTACAACCCGCTCACCGGCAAGTCCAACCCGCGCTTCGAGGGTGCCGTGACCGGCACGCCAGGGCCGGGACACAAGGTGAGCACCTACGCCATCGCCTTCAGCCATCCGGGATTGAAGTTCTATTACTGCTCCGTTCACGCCGAACTGATGCAGGAACCGGGCGGCCGCACCGTGCCGAAGAAGCGCCCCACCGCCCACGGCTTCGGCGACCCGATGGCCGGCCTGATCATCGTCACCACCGACCCGCACCTGCTCGCCGACAACCCGGCAACGGCGCACGAGAAAATCCTGCCGGGCTATTTTGGGGGATGAGGCTCGACCGGCCGGACTCCTGGGCTCCATGGTGCGGGCGGGCGGAGGACAGCTTGCCTCCACCCGCTTCGGTTGACCGGACACAATGCAGCAACAGGTCAGGTTCAACATAGGTCCATCGCGCCGTTCGGGTTTGTGCCCGACGAACACCAGCCCACAAGCTGGTGCGGCAGGGGATCGATCCAGGTCAGTCGTTGCCAACGGCATGGCATGATGGAACCTCGGCATGCCTCCAGGCCGCCCATTTGCAGGGGCCCCGACGAGCGAGAGGAACGATCGAGAACCCGTCGGGCACCATGCGTTTTTTCAACAAGGCACCACCATGAACATGCGATCCCTCCTCGACCTGCGCACACTCGTGGCCCTGGGCCTGCTGGGCGCAGGTGTCCTGG
>DAIAZB010000362.1 GCA_027443745.1 Thiomonas sp.
GTCAACGCAGGGCAATGACGCCGTGGTGGCTGAACGGGATCTGCAGCATGGTCAGGCCGATCTCGGCGTGGCCCTGGAGTGCGTAATTCACGCGGCCGTCAGGGGGCAGGTTGGCGAGGACGCCCAGCAGGCTGGCGCTGTCGACATGCAGGCGCACCGGGACCATGGCCCGGCCGCCGGCGGGGATGGTGACCGGGGCGGTGCTTTGGCCTTGCGCCACGTCGACGCCGTCGAAGCCGCAATGAAAACGCAGCGTCTGCAGCGGCAGGGCCAGGCCGGCGGTGTTGCGGATCGACAGCGTCAGGTCCAGCACGGCGGTCTGGCCGCGGAAGTCGATGCCGTCGACGCTGGCGATGGAGACCTCGGGCGCGGTCTGCGCCGGCGCTTCCGGCACGCCGAGCCAGGCACCCAGCACGGCGCAGGCGGCGAGTCTGCAACAGGCGCGGCGGCCCTCAAGCACCGGCATAGTCCACCAGAGTGAACAGGGGCAGCCCGGTGGCGCGCAGCGCCGTCGAGCCGCCGAGTTCGGGCAGATCGACAATGGCGGCGCCTTCGATCACGCGGGCGCCGAGTTTCTCCAGTAGGCGTTTGCCCGCCATCATCGTGCCGCCCGTGGCGATGAGATCGTCGATCAAGAGCACGCGGTTGTCCGGCTGCACCGCGTCGGTGTGGATTTCCACCGTGGCGCTGCCGTACTCCAGCTCGTAGCTCTCGGCCACCGTGGCGAAAGGCAGCTTGCCCTTTTTGCGGATGGGAACGAAGCCGATATTGAGTTCGTAGGCAACCACCGCGCCGAGAATGAAGCCGCGCGCGTCGATGCCGGCCACCACGTCGGGCCGCAGTTCGGGCGCCATGTAGCGGTGCACGAACTGGTCGATCAGCACGCGGAACACGCGCGGGTTTTGCAGCAGGGGGGTGATGTCGCGGAACTGCACGCCGGGCGCGGGCCAGTCGGGCACGGTGCGGATATGGTCGCGCAGGTAGGTGTTGACGTCCATCGGCGAGGCGGTGTGTTGTGAAGGCGGTGGGAGCGCTTTCAACCGACGAAGCCGGGCGCCCGGTCGCGTGGTTCGAGCGGACCGGATGCTTGCCCGAAGACGTCCTGATACGACGCGTACGACGCCCCTGACAACACGGGCAGCAGCACCAGCAGGCCCAGGCCCATCGGAATCATGGCGACGAAACCGACGGGGATGAGCAGCAAGGTGAACAGCAACAGCGCGCCGAAGTTGGCGAAGCCGGCCTTGAACGACAGCACGATGGAGTCCCATGGCGCCACGCCGCCGAGTGTGACCAGGGTGTTGACGAACCAGAAGGCGACGTTCAACAGGAACAGGGCGAGGAGCGCCAGCAGCATCAGCGTGAACACGCCGCCGGCCATCGCGCCCAGGCCGGCCATCATGCCCACGCCCGGCGTCATCATGTGCGTCAGCGCTCCCATGCTCGCCAGGCCCACACCCAGCACCGCACCGAGGCCCAGCACCAGCAGCACGCCGAACGCGCCGCCCAACACCAGCACCAGCACCGACACCAGCAGCAAGGGGCCGATGCGCCCCGTCCACAACTGCGCCGACTCGCCCAGCGCCCCGGTCGTTTCGGGCTCCACCGGCATTCCCTGCGGGGTGATGCTGTGCGCCTGCGCCCAGCGGCGGCGCAGGAAAGAGGCATACACCGCACCCAGCGCGAACAGCGGCAGGCTGAGCCACTGCGACAACAATCCGCCCAGCGGCAGGGCATGCAGCACCAGAAGAATGATGAGCAGGCCGATGCTCAGGCCCACCCAGGGCATGGGCGCGCGCAGGAAGCTGCGCCAGCCTTCGCCCCACCAGGCCAGGGCCCGGCCGGCGGATACGCGGCGGTAAGTCGGGACGGATGCGGGCGTCATGGCGGCTCTCCTCGGGGCAGAGCAGCCATTATCCCCGCCTCGTCGCCGCATCGACCGCTGCGTCCCGACCCTGGCTTACTGCGCGATGTCCTCCAGCCGGCGCCGCGTCACCTTCGGCCCCATGATGCCGATGACCAGCGCCACGCCCACCATGGCGGCGGCGATGAAGGTGAACACACCCACATCCCCCGAGGTCTTGAGCAGGTCGGCGATGATGAAGCCGCTGATGACGGCGCTGATGCGGCTGAACGAATAGACGAAACCCACCGCCTGGGCGCGGATGCGCGTGGGGTAGAGCTCGCTCTGGTAGGCATGGAAGGCGTAACTCATGATGTTGTTGCAGAAGGTCACGAGAATGCCGAACAGGATGATGGCCGCGGCGCCGGCCGCGTTGGCGAACAGCAGCCCGAACAGCGCCACGCCCAGGGACGGGACGACGATGAGCCATTTGCGCTCGACGCGGTCGCCAAACGTCGTGCCGATCAGCGCCGATACCGGGTAGGCGATGGCGATGATGAAGGTGTAGAGCAGCGATTTCGGAATGTCGTAACCCTTGGCGATGAGATAGGTCGGCGCCCAACTGGCGAAGCCGTAATAGCCCACGGTCTGCAGAATGTTGAACGCTATGAGCATGACCGTGCGCCGGCGGTAGGCTGCGCTCCAGATTTCGCTCCAGCGGCCGGGCGCCTCGGCGGCTTCACCCTGCACCACCTGCGGTTGCGGCAGCGCCCGGCCGGTCTCGGCTTTCACCCGGGTTTCGATGCGCTGCAGGATGGCGTCGGCCTCGGCGACGCGGCCCTTGCGTTCGAGCCAGCGCGGCGATTCCGGCAGCCCCAGGCGGATGAACCAGATGGGAATGGCGCCCACCGCGCCGATGATGGCCACCCAGCGCCAGCCGTCCAACCCGGCGATGTGGTGCGGCACCAGGAGCCAGCCGAGAAACGCCACGATGGGCACGGCGCTGAAGGTGATGAACTGGTTCATGGCGAAGTAGGTGCCGCGCTTGGCCTGCGGCGCCAGCTCCGAGACGTAGGTGTCGATGTTCACCAGCTCCACGCCGATGCCGATGGAGGCAAGGAAGCGCCAGATGTCGATGCCCATCGCCGTCTGCTGCAACGCCATCACCAGCGTGGCCAGGCAGTACCAGACCAACGCCCAGGTGTACACCGGTCGGCGGCCGTAACGGTCGGAGAACCAACTGACGAACAGCGTGCCCACCCACAAGCCCAGGAACAGCGCGGCCACGAAGCTGGCAATGCCTTCGAGGCCGAGGAAGGCCTTGGTCGTGGCCGTGAACACCCCGCTCTTGAACAGACCGGGGGCGATGTAGGCGGTGAGGAACAGGTCGTAGAACTCGAAACAGCCGCCGAGCGACAGCAGGATGACCATGTTGCGCACGGTGTTGGAGGGAGGCAGGCGGTCGATGCGGGCGGCGATGGTGGCGGCGGACGCCGGCGTGGGAATGCGGCTCATGGTTTGTCTCCCGAATGGCTGTTATGCGGCAATCATGGTGGCAAACGTCGGGGCCTGGTGTATCAAGATGTGAAGCACGCTTGACCTGGCGCTGCCGTCGCTCGCGCAGCAGATCGGCCGCCAGCCCGCAGCCTCAGCGCGCCGGCAGCGGAATGCGCTCGTGATCGTCCCCCGGAATGGTGGGAAAGCGCTCGGCGGCCCAGTCGGCCCGGGCCTGCTCGATGCGCTCGCGGCAGCTGGAGGCGAAGTTCCAGTGGATGAAGCGCGGCCCCTCCAGGGGCTCGCCCGCGATCAGCACGGCTTCGGTGCCGGCCTCGGCGTGCGCCTCCGCGGCCTGGCCCGGGGCGAGCAGCGCCATGTGACCCGGCTGCAGCGTGATGCCGTCGAGGTGCACGGCGCCACGCGCCGGGTAGATGGCACGCTCGGTGTAGTCCGGCTCGAGGCGCCAACGGCCGGCTTCATGCCAGTGGGCATGGGCATAGGCCAGCGGCGAGAGCACCGGCACCGGCGAGGCCAGGCCGAAGGCGCGCCCCAGCAGCACGCGCACATGCACCGCCCCCAACGTGGCCTCGGGTAGATCGCCGGCCGCCGCATGGTGAAAACCCGGCGCGTCCTCCTCGTGCGCCTGGGGCAGCGCCACCCACAGCTGCAGGCCATGGCTGGTCCAGGCGCGGCCGCGCAAGTCGTCGGGCACGCGCTCGGAATGCACGATGCCGCGCCCGGCCAGCATCCAGTTCACCGCGCCGGGCTCGATGCGCTGCACAGTGCCGAGATGGTCGCGGTGCAACATGGCGCCTTCGAACAGATAGGTCACCGTCGCCAGACCGATATGCGGGTGGGGCCGCACGTCCACGTTCTGGCCGGCAGCAATCGTGGTGGGGCCGAAGTGGTCGAAAAACAGGAAGGGGCCGACGCCCTGCTGCGGATGGCCGGGCAGCAGCCGCCGCACGACGAAGCCGCCGCCAAGGTCATGTTCGTGGGCCCGGTAGAGCAGGCGAATGATGGTGCTGGAATCAGGGGTAGTCATGGCTGGAGCTCCGGTCTTGGGCGTTGTTGGACGAGTCGACATGCCGGGTTCGGGCAAGGCAGCCGGGGAGCGCGGACCGCCCGCGAAGGCGGCGCGGCGCGGACACAGGGCCAAGCCCCTTGCGTTCGGTGCCGGCGCCCGCATATCACCATAATCGAAGATGAACCAACCCGCCGTGCCTGCAGCCTTTGCCGGCGCGGCGGCCCCACTGGAGCTTGCCATGTCTGCCACCACCACACCGTCTCATTCCAAGGGCTTCGCGCCTGCCGTCGCCGCACCGGCATCAGCCGCCGCGGGCGACGCCCTCATGCGCGTCGCCCGCGTGGTGGACGGCCGCGCCGGCAGCGACGGCGACGGCGTGAAACTCACCCGCGTGCTCGAGCCCCAGCTCGCCGCGCTGATCGATCCCTTCCTGCTGTTCGACGAATTCCGCTCCGACACAGCGGCCGACTACATCGGCGGCTTTCCGCCGCACCCGCACCGCGGCTTCGAGACCGTCACCTACATGATGGCCGGACGCATGCGCCATGGCGACAACAAGGGCAACCGCGGCGATCTCGCCCCCGGCAGCGTGCAGTGGATGACAGCCGCGCGCGGCATCGTCCACGAAGAAATGCCGCAGCAGGAGCAGGGCCTGATGTGGGGCTTTCAACTCTGGCTGAACCTGCCCGCTGCGCACAAGATGGACGAGCCGGCTTACCAGGACATCGCCCCCGACAGCATTCCGCTTGTGCGCCGCGCCGACGGCGTGCAGGCACGCGTCATTGCCGGCAGCTTCGCCGGCGACGACGGCACGCCCGTGCAAGGCCCGGTGCGTGAGCGCCCGACCCAGCCCACCTATCTCGACCTCACGGTTCCGGCAGGCCAGACCTTTCACTGGACCGCGCCCGCTGGCCATACCGTATTGGTGCATGGCATCGACGGCGAATTCGCCGTCGGCCCGAACGCCACGCCGCTGCGCCCGCACCGCATGGCCATCTTGCGTGCCAGCGACGCCGCCGTGCTGCGCGTGCAGGCGGGCGCCACCCCGGCACGCTTCCTCGTCATCGCCGCGCGGCCCTTGCACGAGCCCGTGGCGCATTACGGCCCCTTCGTCATGAACACCCGCGAGGAAGTGATGCAGGCCATGCAGGACTACCAGGCCGGGCGGTTCTGAGCGCCCCAGGGCGGTAGGCCGCCCTGCGTCCTGTGAAGTCAAGGAAGCGTCGAGCGGCCCAGCGTTGCCTCCAGGGAGGAAGCAATGGTGCGGGCAGCAAATCCTGATGGCGCCCGGGCCACGACCGCCGGCGAGGATGACGGCGGTCATTTCATGCACGTCAAAAGTGTCGAGGATTCGCCTGCGCCCCAAGGGCACGCAAGTTCGACGCCTCTCGTAACACTTCATCGGGCGGTTTTCGACGCATCCACTTATGCTGTTCATCATGCACAAAGATTTTTGAATTCTTTCGCGACCGATCGCTTTTCGCGCCGCACACCGAAACCTCACGCTCGAAGCAGCCACGCATTCCATGCCAGATGCAACCGGGTCGGACGCGATTGCCCATGCCGCGAAAGACAGCACGGGCAATTGGCGTCCGCCGCATGATCTGGACGAGCATCTGAGAGCCGTCGGCGCGCTCGCCGCCCATTTCGCAAATCGCTGTGGTGCCGAGTGGGCGCATCTGGCAGGCCGTTGGCATGACCTCGGCAAATACCGTCCGCGCTTCCAGCGCTACATCCGCCAGGCCAGCGGCTTCGAAGCTGATGCGCACATCAAGGGCGAGGCGGGCAAGGCGCCGCATTCCACGGCCGGCGGCCATGCTGGCCATCGACCGGTTTGGAACGGTGGGTCGCGTGCTGGATGTTTCATCGCCGGCCTGACAATTTCATTCGAGTTAGATCAGGATGGATTGCAGTCAAATCCGAGCGCTCTTACTTACATCAATGAACCATATCGCCCGGCGTCATAGTCAATTACTCTGACAGTCGACGAATCAAAGCCGGAGTAGGAAGATGCGGGAGTCATACACAATCTGCTTAGAGATCGCCGGTCCCACAGCGATCTGGACGCGCCCTGACACCGGCGACTCGCCCGGCACTTACCCCGTTCCCACGCGGTCGGCGGCCAAGGGCATTTTCGAAGCCATCCTGTGGAATCCGGCGGTCGAAATCGTCCCGAGCCGGGTCGAAATCTGCGCGCCGCTGGTCTACCACCATTACGCGACCAACTACGGCGGCCCGTTGCGCAAGAGCGGGCAGATCAAGGACGGCAACAACTATCAGTTGTTTGCGACGGTGCTGGTCAACGTGCGTTATCGCCTGTTTGCGGAATTGAGGCTGGCGTCGCGCTCGGACTTCCCGCCCAGAATCCAGCAATGGCTGGAACGCACGCGCTCGCCCTGCCATGCCTTCTGCGACATTTTCGAGCGCCGCCTGAAACGCGGCCAATGCCATTACGTGCCGAGCCTTGGCTGGCGTGAGTTCGTTCCCAGCTTTGTCGGCGAGGCGCAGAACACACCCATTCAGACGGACATCAATCTGAGCCTGCCGTCGATGCCGGATCAGGTTTTCAGCAAGCCCGCCTACGGCGAACACGCGCTAACTTATACGCAGGGGCTGCGAATCGAAGCTGGTGTGTTGCGCTTCGGAGATCGCCATGCTGAATGAACTGTTGCAGGCGGCGAATGCGATTCCGGATCTGCCCGACACGCTGCACAACTCGCTCAAAACCCTGCCCAATAAACCAGGCTACAAAATCCTGCTCGATGCAAGCGGCGCCATCGTCGAAGTCATGCCTTGGGACGATCTGGTCGGCCTGCGCAAATGGCAGCCCGGCGGAAACGGTTTCAGCACGCCGATTTTCAATGCCTTGCCGCTGTTCCCGATTTTTGATTCCGGGTTGAACAAAGACGAAGCCAACGCAGCGGCCAAGAGTGTCAAAGGCGAAATCGAGGCCGCCAAGGCTGAAGCAGCGACGTGGTCAGCCTACTTCGAGACGGTTCGGCAGCGCTGTGCCCTGGTGGCCGGAAGCTGGATTGATAGCAAAACGGGCAAGCCCGACGAGAAGTCCCGAAAGTCGCTCGCGGATGTGCCCGCGCAATTGCAAACCTTGTTACCCGAAGACGACACTGACTACGCTGTGCTGCGTGCTCTGTTCGAGCGCTTGCACCTTCTGTCGCCCGAGCGTTTCTTCCCGGAACTCGCCCGTCAACTCGAAACGCAACTGGCTGCGGCCTACGACGAAAAGCTGTTCAAGCTCTACTGCGCAAGCAGCGACGCCGAAGCCGGCAAAACCTGCAACCTGCTGCTGGACATGCCAGACTGGGACGAGATCGGCGACCACCCTGTGACTTCGACGCGTACAGCTGAGCTTTTGAACGCGATGTTTGTGCGCGCTGGATCGACGGCAGTGAGTAGCACAGTCCCCTCGGAGCAGGATGCGTACGGACGCGCCGCGCTGGATGCCAGCGAAAAATTCGAGGAGGTGAAAGTTCCAGGATTTAAATACCCTATCAAGTTGCGCACGATGACTTCTGATGCGCTATGTCAAAAACGCTATGGCCGCGTCGAGGCAGAGTCATTTATCGTTGGCAAGGAATCGCGCGAACGCGCAAAAAGCGCACTGGAATACCTGACTGACCCCACACGCAAAGGAAAGACTTGGCAATTCTGTGGTGGGAGCCTGTTCCTGTTTTACCCGGAAACGGAATTGCCAGCCTTGTCCGATTCCCCCATCGCCGACCTGTGCAGCCTGCCGGACGAAGGAGACGATGACTTCGCCGAAGCGGCGAAGGCGACGGCGAGCTTCGAAGCGCGTGCCGCGCGCGTTGCCGTCGCGCTCGACGGCACGCCGCGCGAGTCGGAAACCCTCGTCCATCTCGTCGTGCTGCGCAAACCCGACGAAGGGCGGACCAAGCTCGTCGCGCATCACACCTTCACCATGCCGCATTTCGTCGGCGCGGCGAATGACTGGGTCAGGGGCATCAACGTCTGCCCGCCCATTGCGTTCGCGCGCTGGGGCAAGACCAAGGGCGAGCGCAACGACATCACGCCTGTCCAGCCGTACCCCTACCAGGCGACTTACTGGCTCAACACCTTTTGGGTGCGCGGTGACGAAAACCAGGGCAAGTTCAGCACTTTTTCCCCGGAAGACGCGCTGACATTGCTGCTGGCCACCGACGGCACCGAGCGCCAGATGGCGCGGCGCGCCCTGCGCCATGCACTCGCAGGCTGGGCCGGATTCCTCACGGTTGCTGGCGCACGCGAGCACGCGTCGATCATCCTGAAAAACGGCGACAAGCGCGCCGGCACGCTCGCCGCGCTGCCGGCGATTCTGGCTTTGCTGCTTTTCAAATCCGAACCTGACATTTCACGGGAGCACATCATGGCGTCACCCGCTTTTCTTCTCGGCAGGCTGCTGGCGCTCGCCGACAGCCTGCATTACCAGTATTGCCAGGGTGTGCGCAACGGCCAAGTGCCGGGACAACTGCTCGGCAACGCGCTGATGGCAACCGCGCTCGAAACGCCGGAATCTGCGCTGGCCTTGTATGGGCAACGCATCCTGCCTTATCAAGCCTGGGCGAAAACCTGCAAAGCCAAGGAAAAAGGGCCTGAGACGCTCGCCAAATATCTGCTCGGGCAACTCGCTGAAACCTGTTCGGAAGTCAGCCTGCTCGACCTCCCGAAACGCGCCAGCGATACCGACAAGGCACAACTCATCCTCGGCTACCTCGCCAAGGCGCCCGGGAATGCTGAATCCTCACCCGCCTAACCCAAACTGACCGAACCCACACCGGAGGATCAAAAATGAACCCCAAACTCACCTACACCCAGGATGTCGGCGGCTTCAAACGCGGCACTGGACTGCTCGTGATCGAAGTGCGCAACTCCAACCCCAACGGCGACCCCGACCGCGACAGCGATCCGCGCCAACGGCCCGACCAGCGCGGTGAAATCTCGCCGGTTTCGTTCAAGCGCAAAACGCGCGATCTGGTCGAATGGAAAGGCGAAGTCTGGGATGCGCTGGCAGGTGATTTGAACCTCGCTGCTGCGCGTTTCGACATCCTCGAATCCCGAGGCCGCGACAACCGACCGACCATTGCCAAACAACTCACCGGCGACGGCTCGGCTTTCATTAATAAATACTGGGACGCACGGGTATTCGGAAACACTTTTCTTGAAAGCATGAAAGAAAAGGAAGCTAAGGAGAAACACAACTTCAGCGACAAGGAAATCGATGAATTCAAGAAGAACGCCATCCGCACCGGCTGCGTCCATTTCGGCCTCGGCCTTTCGGTCGCGCCCATCGACATCGAACGTCACACCAACACCAACAAGGTCGGCGTGCAGGACGACAAGGATCGCGGCATGGCACCGATGGGCTACCGCTTCGTGCCGCACGGCCTGTATCTGATGCCGTTTTTCGTCAACCCCAGCGCCGCCGCGCGCACCGGCTGCACGGGCGAGGACATTGCGCTGCTGTTGGAACTCATCCGCTACGCCTATCCGCACACCCGTTCGCACGCGCGGCCCGCAGTCGATCTCGCCCGTGCCTGGTACGTCGAGCATTCCGACAAACTCGGCTCGTGCTCGGACTTCGCCATTCTGGACGCACTCTCGCCGACAAAACTCGCCGACCCGGACATGCCGTCGAAGAGCATCGCCGAATACCTTTTGCCCAACGCCTTGCCTGCTGAGCTGGCCGACAAAAAAGACCGGCACGGCAACCCGGCGCTGACGCTGATCGACCTGCTCTGAGGTCGGCGATGAGCTGGCTGGCGCACAGCGCAAAGGCTGGCAGCCCGGCGCAAACCTATGGTGACCACATTCAGCATGCGGTGGATAAAGCGC